>JADGPK010000147.1 GCA_017882445.1 Solirubrobacteraceae bacterium | reverse complement strand
TCGCGGCCGCAGCGCGCCGCACAGGCATCTTCCCCAGTCCCGGCGCGGCAGCAGGCTCGGCAGCGGGCGGCCTCGCGGCGGCGGCAGCCGCCCGGCGTGGCACGGCCACAGGCGGGCGGCGAGGTGTACGGACTCGGCTCGCACACGCTCGGAGCATCCTGGCAAACGCCCCTGCCGAGGCCATGACAGCGGTCAGTGCCAGCTCGCGCAGGGCGACGCGCGGTCGAGCTCGCCCGGCGAGCGGCGGGGCGAGACGAGCTGGTGCCACGGCGGCGGGTGCATCCAGCGCGACCGGCAAAACCCCCACTGCCGGAACGCCAGGACGGCCGGCGGGTAGGACCGGCGCGACGGGCAAGACCTCAGCGGCAACCGCGACCGGGGCGCCGGCACGCGCAGCTCGCGCACCGCGACCGCCTGCGAGCAGGGCGACATCGGGCCCGGGCGTCTCCCCTTCCTCACGGGGACAGGGTCCACCGCACGCATCCCGCGCGGCGGGCGGGGAGAGCGGACGTGCAAAGGAGACGCCACCCCCACCCCGCCCACCGGAGATGCACCCTGCGGGGAAGCTCGTGGGCAGCTCGCGCCGCGACGCCGCAGCACCACCCCGGCCGCCTGGCGGCACCCCCAGGGCCCCCGTTGGGCGCCGGGCGCCCGCCGAGCAGCAACCCTCCAAGTCCCCACGGTCTGCACCACCAGCGCCAGGTGTGAACAGGGAAGGCCGGCGTCCAGCCGCGAAAGGCAAGCCGAGACCGAGGAGCCGGCCGTGATCCACCGCACCTTCCGGTCACTGGATGACCCCCCGAAGCTCGTGGGGTTCACGATCCGTCAGTGGGCCGCGCTGATTGGCGGCGGCATCCTCGTCATCGCCGTCGTGCACCTCGCGCAGCTGCCAGCGAAGGCCGCGATCACGCTCTTCGTGTTCACGATCGGGCTCCCCGCCGCACTCACCTATGTCTCTGAGAGCGGCGGCCTGCAGCTCGGAGTGCTGCTGCGTGACGTGTGCCGCTGGCGCCTGCGCGCCAAGAGCCTGCCGGCCGCCTCCCCGGCAGACAGGGCCCCAGGAGGCGTGCTGATCGCAGCCATCCTCCACGAGGAAGCCGAGAACGGGTCCCACGAAGAGCCCGGGATCCCGGAAGCCGAGATGGCGTTCTGGGAGCGCTGGAAGTGAGGACACGTGCGAGGCGCAGCGCGGCGGCCCTGCTACCGGTCGCCGCCATCGACCCCGACGGGCTGCTCCTCACCGAGGACGGCAGCTACGTCCGCTACCTGGAGACGGGAGCGGTGAACCCGCTCGTGATGGACTCCGCCGAGGGCGAGCGGATCTCCGCGGCGTTCGCACAGATCGCCGCGCGGCTCCCCGACCGCCAGTCCCTGCAGCTCTACGTCCAGGCCACGCCGCTCGGGCTGGAGGAGCTGCTCGCGGATGAGAGCCATCGCTGCGAGCAGGCCGCCGGCGCCGCGCAGGACACGAGCCACGCCGAGCGGGCCCAGGCGATCCGCAGGCTCGGGGTCGCACAGGAGCAGTCGATCCGCTGGAGCGCCCGAACGGTCGCGCCGCTGCGGCTGCGCTACCTCGTGGTGTGCCCGTGGAAAGGAGCGCGGAGCGCACTCTCACTTCCTGCAGGAGGGCGCGGGCCGATGCGGATCACCGCAGAGGCGCACGAGCGCAACACGCGCGACTCGCTGCGCCACACGGAGGGAATCCGCACAGACCTCGAAGCGATGGGGCTTGCGGCGCAGGCCCTGACGGGCGCCGAGGTGCTCGACCTCCTGAACAGCCGCTTCGACCCCGGAAGCGCTGAGGCTTGGGGACTGCCCGCGAGCTTTCTGCGCCCCGAGGCTGTCGAGGCGCCGATTGCCGGCGAGCCCGCGACGGACGCGGTGGCTCGCGCGCGGGCGCTCGCGCGGGCAATCTGCACCGCCCCGGTCACCCTCACGCAGCGCAGCCACCTGCAGATCGGCGGCTCAATGGAGCAGGTGCTCCACGTCACGCTGCCGCCGGAGCAGACATGGCTCGGCTGGCTGCTTCACATGACCCAGGCGCCGCGCCCGTTCACGCTCAGCGTGCATATCGAAGCGACCGAGCGCTACCGCGAGCGGATGGCCCAGAAGCGCCGCTACAAGCGGCTGTTCGGCGTCAACCGCGGTGTCGAGCAACGCGGCCGTCCGCTTGACCCCGATGCACGGCTCGCCGAGGAGGAGGCCGCCGAGTTGACCGAGGAGCTCACCACGAGCGGGGGCGCGGGCATCTACCGCCTGGCCATCTACCTGGCGCTGCGCGAACCCGGCGGGGACGGCGAGGCGCTCGGAGAGCTCGCTGGGAGCATCGCCCGTGAGGTCACGATGGCCTGCGACGCCCGCGTTCAGCACGGCCTGTTCGCCCAGGAGGCGCTGTGGGGCTCGACGCTGCCGTTGGGGCGCGACCCCGCGCGCCGTCGGCGCAAGTATGTGAGCCGAAACGTCGGGGACAGCTTCCCGCTCGTCGGCACCGGCTGCGGAAGCGCCGAGGGGATCCCGCTCGGCTACGCGCTGCCGGGACGGACCCTCGAGCGCCTGGACCCATTCGACCCGGGTCACCCCAATCATCTGCTCCTGATCAACGGCATGTCGGGAGCCGGCAAGACGATGGCCGCGATCATCCTGCTCGCCCGCGCGCTCTCCCAGGGAGCCGGCGGGTTCATCATCGACCGGGCGGGGCACTTCGCGTTCCTCACCTCGCTGATCCCGGGCGCCGCCTCGGTGGAGATCGGCGGCGAGGAGCACGCGATCAACTCGTGGGACGTCGAGGATCCCAGCCAGGTGCCGGCCGAGAAGATCGACTACCTGCTCGCGCTGCATGCCCTGCTGCTCGGCGAGCACCACGCCGGACGCGACAGCTACGGGCTCACAGACCTCGAGTCAAACCTCCTCGGCCTCGCGATCGGCGAGGTCTACGAGCGCTGCGCGCTCACCGGCGAGGAACCCCGCGAGCTGCTGCTGCAGGAGGAGCTCGAGCGCCGCTACCACCAAGAGCGCGGCGAGGGATCGGTCGGGATCGCCGAGGCTCTTCGCAACCTCTCGATGCGGCTGAACAACTATCTGGAGGGCGGCCCCTACGGCTATCTCACCGACCGGCCCACGACCATCCCGGCAGACGCGCCGCTGATCGTCTTCGACACCCGCCTGATCGGAGACGCGAAGGCCGCGGCAGCGCTGTTCGTGATCTGCGAGCACGTCAAGTCCCGGATCTCAAGGACCCGCCGTGAGCACCTCGCCGGCGAGAGCCCCAAACATGCGTGGGCGGGCCGGAGCTTCCTCGTCATCGACGAGGCGTGGAAGCTGATCGAGCGCCCGGCGACCGGACGGTGGTTCAACGAGTTCTGCCGGCGCAGCCGACACCAGGCGCTGTGTCTGATCGCGATCTCACAGCAGCTATCGGACTTCGACAACGAGCACGGCAAGGCGCTGCTCGCAAACGCCGCGATGCGGCTGTTCCTGCGCCAGGAGGCACGGGAGCTCTCTTACGTGAAGGAGTCGCTCGCGCTCAGCGATGAGGCGATCGACGCGATCTCCCAGCTGCAGACCGTGCGCGGGCGCTACTCCACCGCCTACCTCATGAACGGATCGCGCGGACAGGGGACGATCCAGATCGCCGTCGGGGCACTGGAGTACTGGATCGCGACCTCAGACCCCGCGCGTGACGAGCACATCCGCCAGCGCGGGTGAGCGGGGGGACGGGTAGATTGTCGAAGAT
>JADGPK010000060.1 GCA_017882445.1 Solirubrobacteraceae bacterium | reverse complement strand
TACCGTGGAGCTTCATCCGGTGTCCTCCTTGGGTTGAGTGGCTTCGACACCTCTCAGCCTCCAAGGAGGCCCGGATGAACAACGTCCTCAGGTTCTACAGCTAGTGGATGCCGCCGGAGCGGCTCGTGCTTGGCGCGAAGCCCCTTGCGCCCGCACGCTGGATACGGATGAACCAGACGATCCCCGCCAGGCACAGGATGCTCGCGACGTAGAGGTTCAGCCGCAGGCCGAAGATGTGGTGCGCGGGATCCACGCGCAGGAGCTCCTCGCCGATCCGTGCGAACGAGTAGCCCGCCACGTAGAGGGCGAACAGACCCGGGGCACGCACCGAACGCGTGCGAGCGAGCCATACGAGCGCACCTGCCAACAGCAGGTTCCAGATCAGCTCATACAGGAAGGTCGGATGGAAGGTCGCGTACTGCAGGTATCCCGCGGGGCGGTGCGCCGGTGAGATCTCGAGTGCCCACGGGAGGGTGGTGGGGCCGCCGAAGAGCTCCTGGTTGAAGTAGTTGCCGACCCTGCCGATGGCTTGGGCGACCAGCAGCGCCGGAGCGGCGGCGTCGAGGAACATGGGGATGTCCGCTCCACGCCGGCGCAGGACCCACAGCCCCGCGAGCGTGCCGCCGAGAATGCCCCCCCAGATGCCCAGGCCGCCTTTCCACACCGCGAACGGCCCCCACCAGTGGGGCGGCACTTCATTCCAGCTCGTGGCCAGGAAGTACAGGCGCCCGCCGATCAGCCCGGCCGGGAACCCCCACAGCGCCACCTCGTGGACGAGCTCGCGCTCCCCGCCTTTGGCCTCCCAGCGACGCACCGTGATCACCACCGCCGCGCTCACGGCGAGAACGTAGGCCAGCCCGTAGGCATGGATGAACAGGGGCCCGATGTGGAACCCGTTGGTCGGCGGGCTCGCCAGGAACCCGAACGGCAGTGCGTGCACCCTCACGCTCGCCGCGCGACTCCGAGGATGTGTGCGATCGCGGGCGCCCGCGGACTCGGTCTGAACGCGATGCGCTCGTGGCGCTCGACCTCGAAGCCGGCGCGCCGGATCGCGGCGCCGGTGTCGCGCGCGCAGTGGCAGCCGCCGGCGAGGAACGGGTAGATCGTCGCGTCGAGGATGCGCTGGACCCGCGCCACGCGAGGCTCGTGTGCGATGACGTGCTCGTAGAAGCGCAGCTCTCCGCCGGCGCGCAGCACGCGATGGATCTCGCGCAGGGCCACGTCCTGGTCGGGGACCGAGCAGAGCACGAGCGACGCCACGACGGCGTCGAACTCGCCGTCACCGGCGGGAAGCGCCTCGGCCCTCCCATCGGCGATGCGGACGGGCACGGGCGCGCGCTCGGCGGCGCGCTGGGCGAGCTCGCGCAGGTGCGGCTCCGGCTCGACGGCGAGCACCTCGCTCACGCTCGCGGGGTAGTAGGCGAAATTCAGGCCGTGGCCGGCGCCGACCTCGATCGCCCGTCCCTGGAGGCCGGCCAGCAGCGAGCGACGGTGCTCGGCCGCGCCGCCCTTCTCGGCGGCGCGAGCGATGTGCGGATAGACGCGAGAGAAGACGGGGTGAGTGGTTGCGCGCGACATTGCGAGCTTGCTCGGTCGACATCGGGGATCATGCTCTGCGCTCTTCTCAGCGAACGATCAGCTTGCCGCGCAGCATACCCATGCCACAGGTGAACTCGTACTCGCCGGGCTGCTCGGGTGTGAACTCGACCGGGACGGTCTCGCCCTCGGGGAGCTCGGCCTGGCGGGCGAAATCGGGCAGCAGGACCTTCTCCGAGCAGGCGGCGGTCTCCTCACGGCGGAAGCTGAGTCGCACCGGCTTGCCCCGCTCGACGCTGATCACGTCGGGTGTGTAGGCGCCCTTGACGAGTATCAGCGCCTCCTGGAACCCCGATGAGGTCAGCGCCGCCCTGACGCCTTCGCGGCGCGGCGCCCAGAAGAACCACGCGATCAGCGCGATCAGGCCCACACCTGCCGCGGTGACGATCAGCTGGGCGGCGCTCACGAGACGGCCTCGCGAGGCTTGAAGCGGCGCAGCCGGTTGGCGTTTGAGACGACCGTCAGCGAGCTGAACGCCATCGCCGCCGCTGCGATCAATGGGGAGAGCAGCAGGCCGGTGAGCGGGTAGAAGACGCCGGCGGCGATCGGCAGCCCGGCGCCGTTGTAGACGAATGCGCCGGCCAGGTTCTGCTTGATGTTGCGCATCGTCGCCCTGGAGATCTCAATCGCCATCACGACCGCGGCAAGGCTCCCGCCCACCAACGTCACGTCGGAGGACTCGATCGCCACGTCGCTGCCCGTGCCGATCGCAAAACCGACATCGGCCTGGGTCAGGGCCGGCGCGTCGTTGACGCCGTCGCCGACCATCCCCACTCGCGCGCCCTCCAGTTGCAGACGCTGCACCTCGTGCGCCTTGTCCTGCGGCAGCACCTCGGCGAGCACGCGATCGACGCCGGCCTGGCGTGCGATCGCCTGGGCGGTGCGCTCGTTATCGCCGGTGATCATCACAACCTCGAGCCCGAGCGCGCGCAACTTTGCGATCGCGGCAACCGAATCGGGCTTGATCGTGTCGGCGACAGCCATCAGGCCGGCAGCTCTGCCGTCGAGCGCGAGATACATGGGCGTCTTGCCCTCGCCGGCGAGACGCTCGGCGTGCGCCTGAAGCTCATCGACGGCGATGCCGCTGTCGGCCATCAGCTTGGCGTTGCCCAGCAGCACCGCGCTCCCATCCACCTGCGCCTGCACGCCGTGACCGGCGAGCGAGCGAAAGCCGCTGGGCTCGGCCGGTGCGAGCCCGCGGTCGGCCGCAGCTGCGACGATCGCCCGCGCCAATGGGTGCTCGGAGTCGCGCTCGACGGCCGCCGCCTTGGTGAGCACGTCGGCCTCGCTCGCTCCGGCGCGCGCAATCACGTCGGTCAGCGCCGGCTTGCCGTGCGTGATCGTCCCGGTCTTGTCGAGCACGAGCACCTCGAGCTGGCGGGCGGCCTGCAGCGAGTCACCGCCCCTGAACAGCACGCCGTGCTCGGCGCCTTTGCCCATCCCGACGGTCAGCGACGTGGGCGTCGCGAGCCCGAGCGCGCACGGGCAGGCGATGATCAGCACGGTAACGGCGACGATCACGGCGTAGGCCAGCACCGGCGTCGGCCCGAGGTCGAACCACACCACGAACGCTGCGACCGCGACGATCATCACCGCCGGCGCGAAGATCCCCGACACCTGGTCGACCACGCGCTGGATCGGAAGCTTCGACGCCTGCGCGTCACCCACCATTCGCACGATGCTCGCCAAAGCGGTGTCCTGGCCGACCTTGACGGCCTTGAAGTGGAACGCGCCCGAGGTGTTGATCGTCGCCCCGATCACCTCGTCGCCCGGCCCCTTCTCGACGGGCAGCGACTCGCCGGTGACCATCGACTCGTCGAGGCTCGATTCCCCCTGCACGATCACGCCGTCGACCGGGACCTTCTCGCCGGGGCGCACCGCCAGCTCATCGCCGACGATCACCTGCTCGGCTGGGATGTCCACCTCCTGTCCGTCGCGGATCACCCGCGCGGTCTTGGCCTGCAGCCCCACCAGCTTCCTGATCGCCTCCGAGGAGCGCCCCTTCGCCTTGACCTCCAACGCCATCCCGAGCGTCACCAGCGCGACCACCACAGCGCTGACGTCGTAGTAGACCTGTGCGAAGCTCGCCTTGGGGAAGATCGACGGCGCGATCACCGCGACCGTGGAGTACAGCCACGCCGCCGAGATGCCGACGGCGATCAGCGTGTGCATGTTCGCCTGGCGGTGGCGCAGCGCCCGCCAGGCGCCCGTGTAGAACTGGGCGCCGGCCCACGCGAGCACCGGGACCGTCGCCAGGCCTGCGGCGCGCCAGATCCACCACAACGAGTCAGAGCCCTTGTGGAACGCCCCCCACGCGTCGAGCCCGAACAATTCCGGGTAGGAGACGATCAGCACCGGCACCGCGATTCCCGCTGCGAAGACGAAGCGACGCCACAGCGAGCGGTACTCGCGTTCACGTTCATGCTGCTGGCGATCGAGCGGATCCTCGCTCTCACGCGCCGCCGGTCGCACTCCGTAGCCGGCGCGCTCCACCGCCCGCTCGAGCTCCCCTGCGGGAGTGCGCGCGTCGAAGGTGACTGTGGCGATGTCGGTCGCGGGGTTCACCGCCGCAGCGAGCACTCCGGGCGTCGCCTTCAGCGCCCGCTCGACTGCGGCCGCGCAGCCTGCGCAGTGCATGCCCTTGATGTCCAGCCGGGCGGTCTCCGGCGAGGCGCCGCGTCGCGGCCGGGCCGCGTCAACTGTCGAGATCGTGTCGGGCGCGCTCACCGCTTCACCAGCCGACCGACCGCGCCCATCAGCTCCGAGACCTGCTCGTCTGGATCCGACGGCGCCCCGCCGTCGCGCATGCACACGCGGGCGTGCCCGTCGAGCAAGCCGAGGGCGATCCGCTCGAGGGCCGCCTGTACCGCCGAGATCTGCGTCAGCACGTCGATGCAGTAGCGATCCTCCTCGACCATCCGCGCAACGCCGCGCACCTGACCCTCCACGCGCGCCAAGCGGCCCAGCAACTGCTGCTTGGAGGCCGTGTAGCCACGTGTCGGCGGGGTGCTCACACCTCCAATACTACGATACCCCCAGCGGGTATATCGCCGTAGACCTCGACCGTAGAAACCCCCCGCGCCATCGAGAGCCGCCCCGCCCGCGGCCCGAAGGCGCGCGGGCGGGCGGGGCCACAGAGGAGGCTACGGCAGGACGGCCTCCACTTCTTTGGTGAACTGTACGTGGCCTTTCACGTTCGGGTGGTAGCTTTCTTCCAGCGGGTTGGACTGCCCGTTCAGCCACTCTTCCGAGGAGCACACCGCGTGCGGTTCGAACGCTTTCCTGGGGTCCACGAAGGTGAAACCGTGGGCTTCGACGCGGCCCTTGATCGCCGCGTCGAGTTTGTCACCTGTTTCGTTCAGTTTCTTCTCGTTCGAGGAGGTCAGGAAGTTGGCGTTGCACGTCGCCCCTTCTTTCGTGAACAGATGCGGGTAGCCGATCACCACGACATGTGCCGTGGTCGCTCTTGACCTGATGTCGTTGTAGGTCGTGTCGAGCAGGCCGGGCAGTTGTTTGGCGATGAATTCGTTGGCTTGGTTGATCGCACCACCGCAGGTGAAGTAGTAGAGCGCGCAGTTGAGGATCACGTTGCTGAAGCCCGCGTCGTTGCCGCCGATCGTGATCGTCACGAGCGCCGTCGAGCTGCCAAGCGTGCCCAGCTGGTTGGCGTTGACGTCGGTCGTCTTCGCGCCGCTGCACGCCTGGAAGCTCAGCGTGTACCCCTTCTGGGAGGCCACTTTTGGCGGGTAGGCTTCGGGGCCGCGCTTACAACTGCCCGATGATTCGTAGAACACGCGCGTCCCGACGCCCGCGGAGTACGAGTCCCCGAGTGCGACGTACTGCGATGCGCTCGCGGCCGCTGCGGGCACGAGCATGCCCACGCACAACGCCGCCAGACCAATGATGCGATGCGACTTCCTCATCCGTCAACCCCCCATTCGTGCTTTTTCGCCCCGCGCCGCGGTCACCGTCCCGGCGACCACTATGTGCCTCGCGGGCGCTGTCCCGCCCACACTAACCGGCTTGGCAACAAACCGTCAAGCCTTCCGGCGGACGACTCGCGGCTCGTCGGTAATCTGTATCCATGCGCATAGAATTGTTGTTCTGGGCCGGCTGCCCTTCATACCCAAAGGCGCTTTCTGACCTGCGCCTGGCTCTGGTGGAAAGCGGGCTCGACCCGGGCTGCGTGATCGTGAGCGAGGTCAAGTACGAGGGCGATGCCGCTGCGGAGCGGTTCGTCGGCTCGCCGACGATCCGTATCGACGGCGTCGACGTGCAGCCCCCGCTCGACGAGCCCGTCGGCTTGACGTGCCGCGTGTACAGGCGACGCGACGGGCGCATCTCGCCGACGCCCGACCCGGCCGACCTGCGCGACGCACTGAATGCCGCATCCCGACGGTGAGCGAAAGGAACTGAGATGACCGCGATCGGCGACCGCGCACCCTCGCTTGGATTGCCGGACACCGACGGCGCCCTTCACGACCTCGACGGCGCACCGGCGACGGTCATCGTGTTCACGTGTAACCACTGCCCCTACGCGCTGGCGTGGCACGAGCGCATCATCGACGTCGCCAGGGACTACGCCGCGCGCGGCGTGCGCGTGCTGGCGATCAACCCCAACGATGCCGAGCGCTACCCGCGCGACTCCGTGCAGGAGATGCGAGCTCGCGTTGAGCGGGCCGAGTTCGAGCAGGTCCCCTACCTGCGGGACGAGTCTCAGGAGGTGGCCCGCTCCTACGACGCAAGGACGACCCCCGACGTGTTCGTGCTGGACGCCGATGGAATCCTCCGCTACCGCGGAGCTCCCGACTCAGACCACGATGATCCGTCCCAGAATGGCGCCTGGCTGCGCGGAGCGCTCGACGCCGTGCTCGATGGTCGCTCTCCCGATCCGGCAGAGACGACTCCGATCGGATGCTCGATCAAGTGGAGAGCGTGAGCCGTGCCGGTGTTCCGGCGAGCGGTTGCGGGCTCTTGCCCACCAGACGCGGCGTGAGGCCCTCGGCGGGCTGTGGCATGCCGAAGTGGAACCCCTGCCCCAGGCTGCAGCCCTGCGCGACGGCGAAGCGCCACTGCTCCTCTGTCTCGATGCCCTCGAGGATCGGCGTGGCTCCGAGCCCACGGCTGATTCGGATCGCCCCCTCGACTATGGCCATGGCGCCGGCGTTCGTCGGAATGCCACATGTAAGCGAGCGGTCTATCTTGATGAAGTCGGGATGGATTTCGAGCAGGCGCCCGAGCGAGGAGTACCCGGCGCCGAAGTCGTCGACGGCCGAGCGCAGCCCCGCCGCGCGCGCCTCGCGGAACTGCAGCTGCGTGTGGGCAGGCGACTCCACAGCGACCGACTCGGTCAGCTCGACGACCAGGCGCTCGGGGTCAGCCCCCAGCGCGCGGATCTTGTCCGTCAGACGCCGCATGACGTTGGGCTGGCGCATCTGACGGGGCGAGAGGTTGAAGGCGATCATCACATCGATGCCGAGCTCCTTCCAGCGGCGTGACTGGCGGCTCACCTCCTCGATCACCCACTCGCCGATCGGCTCGATCAGTCCCGACTGCTCAGCCAGAGGGATGAAATCTCCCGGTGAAACGAGGCCTCGCTCGGGATCCTCCCAGCGGATCAGCGCCTCGACCATCACCGTGTGGTCGGCGAGCTTGAAGTCGCCAGCCCGCGCCGCCTCCAGGGCCGGGCCGAGCGTGACGATCGGCTGATAGTGGAGAACGAACTCCTGATGCTCGACCGCCGCGCGCAGGCGGCTCCTGAGGGCGAGCTCGCCGCCGGGACCGGCGGACTCCGGCGTGTACAGTCGGCTCAGGCCGGGAGCGGCTCGCTTGCCGTCGCTCATGGCCACGTCGGCGTGCTGGAGGAGCGCGTCGGCGCTCTCGGCGTCGCCCGGGAAGATGCTGATGCCGATGCTCGCGTCGAGCGTGAAGTCCTGGTTGCCGACCACGAACGGCTCGCGCAGGACCTGGTGGAGCTGGCGCATCGCCGCTGATACCGCCGGTGGCAGCCCCGACCAACTCGGACTCGGCACGCGGTCGCCGGGCCGCTCCAGGTCGGCGAGGAGGACGAGGAACTCGTCTCCACTGTGGCGGGCGACGAGGTCCTCGGCCCTCACGGCCCGGCGCAGGCGCGTGGCGACCTCGCACAGCACCGCGTCTCCGGCGGCGTGTCCGAGGCTGTCGTTGACGATCTTGAAGCGGTCGAGGTCGACGTAGAGGACCGCTAGCGCGCGGTCGTGGCGCTGGGCGCGAGCCAGCGCCATCTCCAGGTGATCCTGGAACATCGCCCGGTTCGGCAGGTCGGTGAGTTCGTCGTGATAGGCGAGATAGGCGAAGCGCTCCTCTGAGCGCTTGCGCGCGCTGATGTCCTGCATCTGGGCGATGAAGTGGAGAGGCTCGCCGTCGTCGTCGCGCGCCATCGAGACGCTCAGAATGGCCCACACCACATCGCCGCATGAGTGCCGGTAGCGCTTCTCGGTGCGGTAGGTGCGGATCTCACCGGCCAGCAGCAGGTGCATGTGCCTGAGATCACGCTCGACGTCGTCGGGGTGGGTGAACTCCCGGAAGGCCATTCCCACCAGCTCTCGCTCTGAGTAGCCGAGCATCTCGCACAGCGCGCGGTTCACGAGCATGACGCGGCCTTCCGGGTTCTGCAGCGCCATGCCCACGGTGGCGTTCTCGAAGGTGTCCCGGAAGCGGGTCTCGCTCTTCCTCAGCCTGGCCAGCGTGATCTGACGCAAGACGTCTTTGCCCTCGAGCTCACGCGCCAGGACCCACACGAGCGTGGCCGCCGTGCCGACCAGCAACAGGATCATCAGCATGAGCCCGACCTGCGCGCCATACAGCCCGAGCCTCTCCCCCACCCGGGTGAGCAGCCCAAGCACTGGCGGGATGGTGAACGCAGCCGGCAGCAGCCGGCGGGCCAGCGCCCCGCCCGGGCCCGTCACGCTCAGCAGCCTCACCGAGCCGCGAGTCGGCTGTGCCAGCAGCAGACCGACGCCGAGCAGAGCACAGGCAAGCGCTGTAGGCACGGTCATCCGGGTGGCCTGTCCAAAGCTCGATAGCGACGCATCACCCATGACGTGGCCGAACAGCGCGACGAGGCCTATAGCGGCGACCGTCACAGCGAGCGGGTTGCTCGGCCACACCCGTCCCACGCGCCGCCGGACGAGCAACGCCGCGCATCCGAAGAGCGTCAGCGCGGCCGCGGTGTTCGGCGCCATGCGGCCCGGGTCGACCACGCTCGAGGCGTCGTGAGCCAGCGCTTGATCGATCCCGAGATTGAGCCCGAGAACGTACTCGCCCAGGTGCGCTGCGCCGTCGATCAGAACGAGCAGGCCGGCGACGCTTGCAACGCGTCGCGCGCGCGAACTCGAAATCGTGAGCGCGGCGAGGCACACGGCAGCCGCAAGCAGCCCCAGCGCCGCGTTGACCTTCACCATTTCAGCGCCCAGCCCCACACCCTTCAGAGCGTCGACTCCCGAGAACCATCCACTCAGCGCGACCAACGCGATGGCCGAGGCCGACACGGCGCATAGCCGGCCCGCGTTCACAAGGCGCGCCGCCACACCCGGATCGACAGGGGAGGGCAGGCCAAGGACTTGCCCGGGATCAGAGGGGGCGGAAGACTCCATGCTTCCTAACCTGATCGTCAGATTGGGCTCGATGCATTAGGGGCGCGCGCGACCCCGCGCGGCTCGCGATCCTGCCACCTTCGATGGCAGTCGGGTCCCACGTCTCGTTCCAGGAGCAGCCAGAGGGTGCCGGCGGCAGGGTACGCTCACCGCCGATGGCGGTGGACTTCTCCCTCACCGACGAGCAGCGCGAGATCCAGACGCTCGCCCACGAGTTCGCGCGGCGCGAGATCAGACCGGTCGCGGCCGAGTATGACGAGCGCGAGGAGATGCCGTGGCCGGTGCTCGAGAAGGCGGCGCGCGTCGGCCTTCTGAGCTACGGCCTGCCGGAAGAGTACGGCGGGGGCGGAGTCACCGACGGCATCGTCGGCGTCACGAACTTCCTCGTCACCGAGGAGCTCGCCTGGGGCTGCGCCGCGATCGCGACGGAGATCGGCTCGAGCAGCTACGCGGCCGGACCGATCCTCGCGTTCGGCAGCGAGGAGCAGAAGCGCCGCTACCTGCCGCGCTTCTGCGACCCCGAGGCGGTCAGACTGGGCGCGCTGTGCCTGACCGAGCCGCAGGCCGGCTCGGACATCGCCGCTATCGCCACCACGGCGCGGCGGACGGGCGAGGGGTGGATCCTCGACGGGCGCAAGCAGTTCATCACCAACGGCGGCATCGCTGACGTGCACGTCGTCTTCGCACAGGTCCCCGAGAATGGCGGGACGGCCGCCTTCATCGTCGAGGGCGGCACGCCCGGACTGACCATGGGCCGCAAGGAGCGCAAGCTCGGCATGCGCGCGTCGCACACCGCTGAGGTCGTGCTCGAGGACTGCCTGGTGCCGCTCGAGAACCGGCTCGAGAACCGGTTCGAGACGCGGCTCTCCGCCGGCACTCCGGCAAGCGAGCGCTCCGGCGGGGAGCTGTCGGGCGCCGCGACCGCGCTGACGCTCCTGCAGTACTCGCGCATGACGTTCGCCGCCGCCGCGATCGGCCTCGCGCGCGCAGCCTTCGAGTACGCACGCGACTACGCGCTCGAGCGCACCACGTTCGGCGTGCCGATCGCCCACCACCAGATGATCGCCGGCAAGCTCGCGCAGATGGCGATGGAGATCGAGGCGGCCCGCGCGCTGCTCTGGCGGGCGGGCTGGCTCGCGCTCTCCGGCCGCCCGCTGGCCCTCGCCGAGGGCTCGATGGCCAAGTGCATGGCCGCCGATGTCGCGGTGCGCACCTGCGAGGAGGCCGTACAGATCCTCGGCGGGCACGGCTACGTCCGCGACCACCCCGTCGAGAAGTGGTACCGCGACGCGAAGCTCTACCAGATCTGGGAGGGCACGAACGAGATCCAGCGCCTCGTGATCGCGCGCGCGGTCACGCGGCGCTGACCGGTGAGCGAGCCCCTCAGGGCAACCGTCGACGTGACGGCCGACTGGCTCGCGCTGGCCACGGCCGGCGCGTCCGAGCCCCGTCGGGTCCACGACGCGCTCGGACAGAGATACGTCTCGTCTGTCGTGCGTCCGATGGCGAGGCTGATCGAGAAGACGCATGCGCGCGCCGTCGGGATCGCAGGCCCGGTGGGGTCCGGCAAGAGCACCTTGGCGGCGGCGCTCAGCGACTGCCTCTCCGCGGCTGGCGAGGAGGTCCTCGCGGCGTCGCTCGACGACTTCTACTACTCGAAGTCCAAGCGAGAGGCCCTCGGCTTCGAGTTCCGCGCGTCACCGGGGACGCACGACCTCGACGCCCTCCGGACGTTGCTCTCAGATGCGCGCGCCGGCGTGTCGCCTCTCGTCGTGCCGCGGTTTGACGCGAGCATCGATGACCGTGGCGTGCCGGACACGCTGGCCAGGCCGATCGACATCGCTCTCATCGACGGCTGGCTTCTGGGCCTGAGCAGCATGGGCTACGAGACCCTCCTTTCCGAGCTCGACATCATCGTGCACCTGCGGATTCCCGCCGCGCTGGCGCGGGAGCAGCGCTTTGCGCGCGAGGCGGCGCTGCGCGAGCGCACCGGGCGCGGTCTGTCGCCTGCGCAGATGGAGCGGTTCTGGCGAGACGTCCTCGGTCCCGGTGGGACTTTGTGGGTGCGCGACGCCGAAGCCCACGCAGACATCGTGCTGGACTTCGATCGAGCGGGCGCGCTTCGCAGCGTGCTTGCGACAGACGAGCTGATGGCCGCGCTCCGAGGCGCCGACGGCGACTCGCCCCGGGAGTGAAACAGCGATCGGCGGACCGGCCATGTAAACAAGGATCGGACCCGGCCCGCTCACCGCGGGCCGGGTCCGTCTCAGGCAACGACCGGCTGCCGACTGATGCCGGCTCTACTAGATGCCTTTTCTGCTAGATGCCTAGTCCGTAGTTGGTGCAGCTCGCTTTGAACGTGCCGTTGGGGCTCGAGCTGAGCTGGTTGAGCACGTTCTGCATCACGGGCGAGTCGTCGAACATGCCGATGTGCGCGACCGGGTCGCCCGAGCACTGGTTCTGGATGGTGATGTTCGTGACGTTCGACCCGCTGAGGAACGCATTGGTGTACGGCGTGACGACCTCGTCGTGCGTGGTCTGAATCACCACGTAGCGCACGCCCGAGACAACCGGTTCCGCGGAGCCGAACAGCTTTTTCATGAACGCCGAGCCTGTCTCCTGGTCGGGCAGCGATGCCGCTCCCCAGAATTCGAGCAGGCCCGTCACGATTTTCGAGGCGAACGGGAATACTTCGAGCAGCTTTGTGAGCCCGCTGAGGGTCGTGCCGTGGTTGCTCGGTGACAGCCCGATCAGCTCGTTCACCTTCGTGGCGCCACCGAGGAACTTGATGTAGTAGTTGGGCATCATCCCGCCCTGGGAGTGTCCGACCAGATTGACCTTCGAGGCGCCCGTTTTGGACAGCACGTTGTTGACGAACGACCTCAGTTCTTCAGCCGAGTGTTCGATGTGGTTGAGCCCGTCGATGCGAGGCCCGATGAAAGGCCAGACTTCCCAGGAGAGCCACGTCGCGCCGTAGTTGAAGGCGTAGACGCAGTAGCCGTTGTTGGCGAGCAGCGGCGCGAGGGTAACCCAGTTGGATCCCTCGTCGGCGAGCGTCGCGTGGACGAGCACCACCGGATAGGGGTGCGCCGAGCTCGGTTTGCAGCCGTTGTTGCCCCCCGTCACCCATTCCGGTTCCCACGTCTCATTCCAGATCGCTTCGCTCAGCGCGGCGCTCCCATACGGAACCGTGTATGTCGCGCTCGCTGTCGCCGGCGCCACGACCGCCATCACCACAGCGACCAGCCCAGCGAACATCATCGCCTTGATCTTCAGCATCGAACCCACTCTCCCCTTGTTGTCCCTGCCTCTTCGGCCGCTCGAAAGACCCTCTACGGGCGACCGGCAGCCGCTATTCCCTATGCAACGGTCGCATCATAGGGCCGGATCGAGCCGCTGGTCAACGGATATCCTGCCCAGCAACCACCAGCCGCGCCTGTGTACCTGGCCGCCGAGCTCCGGCTTGGAGCCATGGCATGCTCACCCCAGCGCCGGCAGCCTGCGCTCGAGCCAACCCGGCAGCCACCAGATGCGTGGACCGGCGATGCGCATGATCGCCGGTAGCAGCACGAGCCTGACGATCGTCGCGTCGAGCAGCACGGCGATCGTCAGCCCGACGCCGAATTGGCGCAGCGGGATGACGTCGGCGGCGGCGAACGCGAGGAACACGGCGGTCATGATCGCCGCGGAGCCCGTGATCACACCCGCCGTGTGGCGCAGTCCGTGGGAGATGGCGCGCTCGGAGTCGCCCTCCGCGGCCCACCGCTCGCGCATCCGCGTGAGCAGGAAGACCTCGTAGTCGATCGACAGCACGAACATGATCGAGATGATCCCGGCGCCCGAGGCGGCGTCTATGTAGCCGGGGCCGCCGAGGACGTGCAGCTCGGTGAGCAGCTCCAGGGCTCCGAGCGCGACGGCGATCGTGGCGAGGTTCAGCGCGACGGCGATCAGCGGCAGCAGTAGCGCCCTCAGCACCACGATCAGCGTGAGCACCGCGACGATCGCGAGCGCGAGCACGAGCCACGGGACGCGAGCCGTGTTGGCGTTCGTGTAGTCGAGCAGGTACTGCGCGCCCTGGCCGATCTCGACTCTGCTGCCGGTCGCCGCCGCGAGCGACGGCAGCGCGCGCTGCAGCCTGCGGCTGAGAGCCGCGGTCGCGGGCGAGTCGGGCGGGCTCGAGGCGATCACCATAATGCGGGCGGCCTGGCCGCCCCCGTCGACGTTGACGAGCTGGGCGACCTGTTCGCGCTGGGGTGAGACGGTGCCATCGAGCGCGGTCAGGACGAGGTAGCCGGAGTCCAGTGCGTTCGGCGCTTCGGCGTGCAGCAGCCGGGAGTCCTGCTGGTAGCCGTGCAGCATGCTCGCGTAGCTCTGCAGCGGGCGCTGCGTGCCGTGGAGGCCGGCGGCGAGCGCTCCGGCGCGCCTGTCGCCGGCGGAGAGCCCGCCGGCCAGCTGGGCGTTGCCCGCGGCGATGGTGCCGAGCCCGCCCGCGAGCTGTGCGTCGCCGGCGGCGAGCTTGCCGAGGCCGCCCGCGAGCTGAGCATTGCCGCCGCTGAGCCTGCCGAGGCCGCCTGCGAGCTGCGCATTGCTCGCAGCGAGCTTTCCGAGCCCGCTCGCGAGTCGTGCGTTGCCGTTCGTGAGCCTGCCCAGGCCGTTCGTCAGCTGGCCCGCGCCGCTGCTCAGCCCCGTGAGCCCGCCACTGAGCGTGTGCCCGCCGCTTGCCAGGCGATGCAGGGCGGAGGCCAGCGCGGAGGCTCCTTCTTCGGATTCTCTCGTGCCCGTCGCGAGCCGGTCGGCGCCCGCGCGCAGACGATCCAGT
>JADGPK010000146.1 GCA_017882445.1 Solirubrobacteraceae bacterium | reverse complement strand
AGGTTCAGCCCCTCGCCTCCCCCGATACAGGCGCCGGTAACACTCACAGGCGGCTCTCAGAATCCGCTCAGCGCCCTCCAAGGCTCACGCTGTACAAACGTGATGTCCCGCCCACTGCATCGGGAGCCGCAGATGCGCAGGTTCACCTCCATACTGCTCACGTTCGCGGCCGGCGCTGCGGTCGCCGTGCTCGTCGTCGTCCTGCTCACGCTGACCGGCATCCTGCCGGTGAAGACGGTCCAGACCACCGTCGTCAAGCAGACGGCATCTTCCGGCGCGACGACCACGCAGGCGGCGCTCTCCACGGGGGCGCTGACGGCCGAGCAGATCTACAAACAGGACTCGGCAGGGGTGGTCGAGGTGCTGTCCGCGTTCTCGCAGTCGTCCTCCCTCTCGCCATACGGGCCGTCGTCGTCAACCGCTCAGGCGCTCGGCTCCGGCTTCGTCGTCTCGGACCAGGGCTACATCCTCACCAACGCACACGTGGTCTCGAACAACGGCCAGAAGGCTGACTCGGTGACGGTCGTCTTCAAAGGCACCGGCTCGACCACGACGCGGGTCAAAGCGCAGATCGCCGGCATCGATGAGACCAGCGACGTGGCGCTCCTCAAGGTCGACCCCGTTCAGGCGCCCAACCTCGTCGTCCTGCCGCTCGGCGACTCCTCCAAGGTGGAGGCAGGCGAAGCCGTCGTCGCCATCGGCAACCCGCTCGGCTACGACTTCTCGGTGACCTCCGGGATCGTGTCCGCCACCAACCGCAACCTGCAGGCGCCCAATGGCTCGGTAATCCCGAACGGGATCCAGACCGACGCCGCCATCAACGAAGGCAACTCCGGCGGTCCGCTCATCGACTCCTCCGGCAAGGTGATCGGCATCAACGAGCAGATCGCCTCGCAGTCCGGCGGCAACCAAGGCCTTGGCTTCGCGGTGCCGATCGACACCGCCGCCAAGGTCATGGCGCAGCTCAAGACGAGTGGCACCGTGAGCTACGCGTACCTCGGCGTGTCCGGCCAGACACTGAGCGCGGACATCTCCAAGGCGCTCGGCGTGAGCGTGAACCAGGGTGTGCTCGTGGCCGACGTGGCAGGTGGCAGCCCGGCTGCCAAGGCCGGCATCAAGGGCGGCAGCCAGGAGACCCTGATCCAGGGTCAGACGTACGTGACCGGCGGCGACGTGATCGAGGCAATCGACGGCAAGGCCGTCACCAGCGCCGAGGACCTCGCCGCCGTCATCATGCAGCACAAGCCCGGCGACACGGTCACCGTGACCGTGCTGCGCGGCGGCTCAACGCAACAACTCAAGGCTACGCTGAGGCAGCGCCCGAGCGGAACGTAGACCTCGGCGGGCGGCGCCCCTGGGAACCCCGCGAAGACCTCCCCCCGCGGGCGCCGCCCCACTCCTGCTCCGCGCATGAGCGCGGTGCCAGGGTGATCGCTGCAGCGTTGGGCTGGTCCGGCATCTCGGCGAGTGAGTACGCCACGTCCATCGCCACCCGTGGTTCCTTCTGAAGACGGGGGACCTGAACCCATTCGCTGGGTCCACCTCTCACAAGCTGCCCCATGCGTGGTGGCTGCTACCGCGTAGTCAAACTTACGTGATCGGCGCTGCTCCGCTCCATTCGGTCTAGGCGGATTCGTCGGCGATCGGCAGCCGGACCGTGAAGGTCGCGCCGACGTTGGGCTCCGAGGCGGCCGCGACCGTGCCGCCGTGCGCCTCCACGATCGCCGCGACGATGGCGAGGCCGAGGCCGGCGCCGCCGGTCTCGCGCGTGCGCGACGGGTCGGCGCGGTAGAAGGGTTCGAAGACCTTGTCGGCCTCGCCGGCCGGAAGACCGGGGCCTTCGTCGACCACGGCGAGTACGGCCTGCCCGTCCGCCGCGGTGAGGGTCACGTGGACCGGCGTGCCCGCCGGCGTGTGCTCGCGTGCGTTGGCGAGAAGGTTGGCGAGCACCTGGCGCAGCTGGTGGTCGTCGCCCATCACGATCGTCCCGTCCGCCGGGTCCAGGCTGATCTTGCGGTCCGGCGCGGCGGCGCGCGCGTCGGCGACGGCGTCGCTCACGATGCGCGTGAGGTCGACCGGCTCCCGCTCGGGCTGGCGGCCCTCGCCGAGCCGGGCGAGCACGAGGAGCTCCTCGACCATCACGCCCATGCGCTTGCTCTCCTCCTCGATGCGGCGCATGGCGGTCGCAAGGTCCTCGGGGTCGTCCTTGGCGCCCCGCTCGAAGAGCTCGGCGTAGCCGCGGATGGACGTGAGCGGCGTGCGCAGCTCGTGGGAGGCGTCGGCGAGGAAGCGCCGCAGCTTGTCCTCGGTGGCGGCGCGTTCCGCGAAGGCCTGCTCGATCTGCACGAGCATGGCGTTGAGGCTGAGGCCGAGCCGGCCCACTTCCGTGCGCGGCTCGGCCGGCTCTACCCGCTGCGAGAGGTCGCCGGCGGCGATGGCGTCGGCGGTCTCAGCCATGTGCTCGAGCGGCCGCAGGTCGCGCTTGATCAGCCACCAGGAGGCGGCCGCGAGCGCCGCCAGCACCAGCGCTGAGACAAGGACCTCGATGCCGAGCAGGCGATCCAGCGTCTGGCTGGTCTCGGTGAGGGGCACCGCTACCTCGAGGATCAGCCCTTGCGAAGGGTAGCGCTGCACGAGCACGCGGAACCCGGTGCTCGAGGAGCCGCTGGAGCTCGCGTTGAAGATCGTGGTCCCGCTGTCGTCAGCGGCGCTCGGGAGCGACGAGGGCAGCTTGGGCACGGACGTCCCCGACTGACCGTAGGAGTACGTGACCTTGCTGAGCACGGTCCCCGCGGAGTCGAGCAGTGCGCCGTAGGTGCCGGGCGGAAGGTTGGCACGCGGTCCGCCGGGCCCCTGCCCGGGGCCGGGCAGCTGGCGGTCGCTGGCGAGGGCCCCCAACACCGGGTAGCGCGCCTCGCTGAGCTGCTGGTCGACGCGGGTGAGCAGGAACGAGCGCAGCGACGTGAACGTCGCCACGCCGGCCACCAGCAGGCCGAGGGCGACGAGCCCGAGCAGGGCGAGCAGCAGTCGCGTGCGCAGGGTCACAGGGGATCTCCGGCGTCCCTCAGTCCTTGGGCAGGCGGATGCTGTAGCCGACGCCGCGCACGGTGTGGATCAGCGGGATCCCATCGGCGTCGATCTTGCGCCGCAGGTAGCTGATGTAGGTTTCGACGATGTTGGCGTTGCCGCCGAAGTCGTAGTTCCAGACGTGGTCGAGGATCTGGTCCTTGGAGAGCACGCGGCGCGCGTTGAGCAGGAGGTAGCGCAGCAGTTTGAACTCGGTCGCCGTGAGCTCGATCTCCTCGCCCGCTCGCCACACCTGGTGGGTGTCCTCGTCCATCTCGAGGTCGGAGAAGGACAGCCGGCCCGGCGAAGCCGAGGCCGGCCGCACGCGCCGCAGGATCGCGCGGATGCGGGCCACCAGCTCCTCGACGCTGAATGGCTTGGTCATGTAGTCGTCGCCGCCGAGCGTGAGGCCGCGCACCTTGTCCTGGGTCGCGTCGCGCGCGGTGAGGAAGAGGATCGGGAACGACGAGCCGCCGTTGCGCATCCGCCTGGCCACCTCGAAGCCGTCGATGCCCGGCATCATGATGTCGAGCACGACGAGGTCCGGAGCGAAGCCGGGCACCGCGTCGAGCGCCTCGTGCCCGCTGTGCGCCGCCAGCACCGTGAACTTCTCGTAGCGCAGTGCCATCGACAGGAGGTCGGTGATGCTGGCCTCGTCGTCCACGACGAGGACGCGCCCCGCGTCTCCGTTCTGCTCGTTCATCGCTCGCTCCTCCGGTCCGCCCTTGATCACC
>JADGPK010000059.1 GCA_017882445.1 Solirubrobacteraceae bacterium | reverse complement strand
CACCAACGGCCCGAGGAACACAGACCACAGGCGGCCCGATCGCCGCCACTAACCTCGCCACGACCATGGCCGCGATTCTTTGCGCGACACCCACGACGAGAACCAGCTGTGTCGTTGCGGTCGCGAGACTGCTGCTCGCGCCCTAGGATTCGGAAGTCCGCAGCGTCGCGGACGACGCTGCCGCTCCGGAACGCCAACAGCCACATCGACCGACACGGCCACGACTGCCCGTCCGCCCCGGCGATGCAGCACTCTGGCGGCGCCGATCTGACGGCCGCCCTCCACCGTTAGCCACGAACTCCTGAGTAGCAAGCAAAGAGCAGCAGCCTCGCCGGCACCGGTCGGGCTACTGCATCAGGAGTCAAACAGCAGTATCGGCACCTGGAGCGAGCCGGGCTGACGCTGCTGCTGCGGAACGTAGGCGGCAGAAATCGCCCCCTGCACATCACACTCCTGCTTCGCCCTGGGCGAAGCAGGAGTGTTCGTCGAGCCCAGCGGCGCTATCGCTCAGGACGACCCTCGACAGCGCAAACCATCCGAGCTCAGACTGCTCCTTTCCCCGGGGCTAAGCGAGCGTCTCGCCCGTCGGAGCCCGGACGGGTGGGCCTCGTCCCATGCAGCCAGGCCTCGCTCGAGCGTGAGCACACAAGCCTGGCGACTTGCAGTGATATAGCGAAACCTCGTTGCCCATTCAGCGCCGAGAAAGGGGCGTACGCGACTGGGCGAGGGTTCAGGAATTTGGGTGTCTCGGCAGAGTCCCACGACCGGCCTTGACACCTACTGGCGCCGCGATGAGTCCTTCTGCCTGCTGAAGATGTGTCAGCGGCGGGCCAGCCCGCGTCCCCTCTCGGTCTTGGGCGGCCTGTAGTTGAGCTCGTAGTGGTGATAGAGGGCGCGGACCCCTACGGCCGGGCGGAACGCTGAGGCTGGGAGTAGGAGCGGTCGCCCATCGCTGCGGCGTACGCGTGGGTCCCGTGGGCGCTGCGGTCGTGCCGCTCAGCGCTGACGGCCCGGCTCCCCGAGGCGTCAGTGGGGCCGGTTGGGGTCCTCGGGTTCGCGCTCGATCACCCGATCACGCACCACCCGCCCCCGACGGGGACTCCAGGCGAACATGTAGAGGACCGACATGACGAGGCCAAGGATCCCGACGATCATGAGGATCAGCCCGACCGTCGTGATATCGATGCCCGAGACGGTCGCCGTCACCGCGTAGCGCAGGATCGCGCCGACTGCGATCAGGAATATCGATGTTCCGAGAGGCACGCCTCTGACTATACCCGGGGGCTCCGCCTTGCGCTCGACCTTCGGCGCGCTCCCTCAATCGGCTCGGCAAACCGCCATCCCAGTCCATTCGACCCTCGCTCATGGGCCCAATTGGACTTCCCCCGCTTCAGGCGTCCTCGAAAGCGGGGGAAGTCCACTTCAATCACGTCCGCTAGATGGTCACGCTGCGCTAGTGGCCGCGAGCACGACAAGGGAGGCGAGGGCAACGATGGAGGCCGACCGTCGAGGTCCGCCGAAGGGTGCGGTCGATCTACGCGGGATGGGAACCGCGGCGGCCGAAACGCGACGGCGGACTGTCGCGCTGCGAGCGTTGGAAGCGATCACAGTTGCTCGTCCAGGCCAATGGCCCGCTCAAGCATCGGATCGGCCTGGTGACCCTCGTTACGGATTGCCTCGAGCATTCCGGTAGCCAGGGCATCGAGCTTGCTTTGCACGGCGGCCTCGGCCCGCAGCTCAGCGTTCTTGAGCAGCGCGACCAGCAGCAGCGTTGTCGCCGTGAGCGCGGTGCCCGCGGCTTGCTCATAGCCACTGCCGGCCCCGAACACGTAGCCACCAAGCCACGCGAGCACCATTCCGACGCAGATAAGGAAGAAGAAAGGCGAGCTCGAGAAGTACGACGCTCCTTGAGCGAGCCGGTCGAACGGTCCACGACGGTCCCGCGCCCCTCGCTCACTGGGATGCTTCGGCGACAACCAGCGAACGACGGCGCCCTTGGCGCGATTCGGCTGCTCACCCATAAGAGCCAGCGTAGCGTCGTCGTGCTGGCGGATCGAGTGGCCACTCCCGTTCCTGCATGTCCGGCGTGAGGAGCGGTGTTGTTCGCCTCGGGAAACCCGCAGCCGGGTCATGGGGAGCTACAGATGTGTTCAGGGGCGTGGCGGGCGTATCGTTGGTCGGGAAGGACGCCAACCCAGACGGTCGGGATGCTTGATGACACCGACGAACGAAGGAGACCGAAATGGACGAGCACATCGACAAGATCAGCGGACGCGTGAAGCAGGCCCTCGGGGCGCTGAAGGGTGATCGCGAGCTCAAGCGCGAGGGCGAACAACAGGAGCGCAAGGGCGAGGCCAAGGGCCATATCGACGACGCCGTCGACAAGGCGCAGGACGCAGCCGACGACCTGAAGGACAAGATCGAGGGTGCCGTCGACAAGGCATAGGCCGCCGTCGACGGGCTGAAGGACAGGAGGAAGCCGCACGCTCAGCGCCGGGCTTGTCCTGCTCGCGGTTGACAGCGGCGTCGTCCGCCTCTGCGCTGACACCGTGACGCCTGACGGTCACTGCTGCTCTGGGCGACGAGCGCGCATGCGAGCCTGACTGACGCTCGCGCTCGGTCCTCGTCCGCGGCGATCGTCTGCTCGACTGTTGCCTGGGCGTTCGCTCCGGTTCGCAAAGCGGTAGCCAGAGGCGTAGGTGATGCTTCCGCAATGGCAGCCGAGGAGTCCACGACCCCCGACCTGGTGGAGCTTTCACGACGGTCAGTCGGGAGCATCAATCGCGGCGATGTCGTCGCGCGCGGGCTCAGGCTCGGGGAGGTGCGGAGCGAACGATAGTGATGTACCAGTAGCCACCCGCGAGGTTCAGCACCCCAAGAACCAGGAAGAAGGCTGCCCATCCGTAGGCGCCGTACGAGAGGCATACGACGCCCGCGGTGGCCGCGACAAAGCCACCGGCAATGCGCGTGACCCCAAAAGCGCGGAGGTGGCGGTACTCCCATGGATTGATCAGGCGTTGCATGCCGGGTCGCGGGGGAAATGCCCACCACCCGCGAAGACCTTTCCGAGCGGCGTTGTCGTTGGCTGCGTCCATCGGGGGCGTCCCGCTCATGCTCGCTTCAGGAACCTCAAATAGAACGCCGCGAACACCAGGACAATCCCGACGTTTACCATCAGGCGCTCCCAGAACCGATGCCTGAAGAACAAGACGTCCACGCCGACCACGACGGTTACCATCGCGAACACGTAAAGCACGACGCCTGCCTGCCTTCCCATCGTTCGACCCTACTGCTCGAGGACCGGGTCGCGGCCACGGATGACGCCGCCGGCCGGCAGCGTGTCGGGCGCTTCCCACACAACGTCATCGGCGAATAGCTCCCGACCCCCGGCAAATCGCCGCTCCTGAGAGCTTCATAGGCCGCGCGTGCGACCGCTCCGTTCTCGGCTGATGGCTAACGCCGCCGGCGCTGCTGCATTGCGCACTTAGCGAGCGTCCGAGCGACAGCCGAGCAGACGAGCGCAAAGGACGAAACCCAGGCGTCTTGTCGAACTACGACCGCGCGCCTGCTCCCCCCACAAGCGAAAGTCGGCCGATGGGCGATACTGGGCTCGAACTCGCCACCGGACGAGCAGGACGCCCGCGATGCGATTTTACGTATGGCAAGAGAGAGCTGAACTAGAAACGGTTAGAAGCTGCTCGTCTTCGTTGTCGAGTATGCCCACGCCGGCTCAGGCGCCAGCGTTCATCTTTGCTAGCTCTGCAGGAGCTGTTCGATCGCGTCGTTGAATGACGTCGGTTCCGTCAGCGAGGTGTATTCGAGCTTCTTCATCCCCCGCCCTGCGCCCGACCAGGAATGATGGCGTGCCCCTGAAGCCCCCGCTATTGGCGGCCCGTACCGTCAGGCCGGCGCGCCGGCCGTCTGGAGCCCCGAAGCACGCTCTGGCGTGCGCGTCGCTCCGGGCCCGGCACGTTAGTGTCATGAGAGCTCCTTCGCCACTCGACATTCGGCTGAGCTTCGACCACACTGGGGCAAACTGTGATCGATGTCCACTGCCACATATTGCCGGCCCTCGACGATGGTGCGCTCGACCTCGAGGACAGCGTCGCGATGGCCGCGCAGGCCGTCGAAGACGGGATTGACGTGGTCTGCGCGACGCCGCACATCCGCCCGGACCACCTCGTCCGCGTTGAGGAACTGCCCTCACGCGTCGCCGCGTTGCAAATGGAGCTTCGCCGCCGCGGACTCGACCTCCAGATCTCACCCGGAGCGGAGATCGCACAAGCGACAGCTGCAGGACTCGGTGACACCGAGCTTCGCCGACTGTCGCTCGGTGGCGGCGGTTGGGTTCTTGTCGAGCCGGCCCCGGGACCGCTTGGCGATGACCTCCTCGCACTCGTCGACGGCATGCCAGCGCGTGGCGTGCACGCGATCATCGCCCACCCCGAGCGTCACGCCGCATCGGACTTGGAGGAACGCCTGCGCGAGTTGACCAGGCGCGGGGCGCTGATCCAGTGGACGGCAGACTTCGTCGCCCGGGCAGCCGCCGGGGACCTCGTGCTGCAGTCTGCAAGCGCCGGCCTTGTGCACCTGCTCGGAAGCGATGCGCACTCCTCGCGAGCAGGACGGCCCCTGCGGCTCGCGGCCGGCATCGCGAACCTGCGCCAGGTGTGCTCACCGGCACAGGTTCAATGGATCGTGCAGGACGCGCCGCGGGCGATCCTGGACGGTGCCGAGTCGCTCAGCCCTCCCTGGTGACGGCCTCGACCGGATACAGCTTGACGCGCTTGGCGAGATCTTCGATCAACTCGCGCGACGCGCCCCCAATTCCGTGGCGCAGGAAGTTGGCTGCGCCGGCGGCGGCGCCGGTCAGCAGCGACTCCTCGAAGCTCGCGCCGGCCGACCAGGCCGCGGCGATCCCGCCCAGCATCGCGTCACCGCAGCCCTCGCGAAAACCACGCGCGAACCGTGGCGGCTCAAGCCACCACGCGTCCTCGTCGTGCAGCACGAGCGCCGGCTGCTCCCCACGCGTGACGATCACCGATCGCGCGCCGCGGTCGCGCAGCCCCTCAGCTGCGGGCCGCAGCGCCGCCCCGGACACCGAATCGTTGACGATCTCGGCCAGCTCCCAATCGTTCAGCTTCACGAGATCAGGCTCCGCCTCGAGGGCGAGCTCTACCCGCGGGGTCGAGAGGTCGACCAGCGTGCGGCAGCCGTTGGCTCGGACGTCGGCGACGAGGTCGCGGTAGAGCTCGAGCGGGAGCGCGTCAGCGGGCAGGGGGTTGGTGACCACGAGCCAGCCGCACGCGATCGCTTCCGAGCACGCCAGCGAAAACAGATCATCGAGCTCGGGGCGCGACGGCGGGTCGCTCAGCGCCATGCTGAGGACCTCGATCTCGCCCGAGCGCCGATCGCTCACGTGGCAGCCGCTCGCCGTCGCCGTGGTCACGAGGCATCGCTTGCCCGGCAGTCGGTCGAGCAGCCCTCGCAGCAGGCTGCCGCTTTCTCCGCCGATAAAGCAGCACAGCGCCGGCACGGCGCCGAGCATGCCGGCCGTACGCGCGACCCAGACGCCCTGACCACCGGCAGCGAAGTGGACCCCCTCGCGATCGGCGCCCTCGCGCTCCAGCGTCACCGTCAGCAGCGGATGCGGCGCGAACACGGCCACCGTAGGGCTTGGGCTCGAGTCGACAGGTTGTGCAGGCATCTCGTGTTGGCTCCGGTGAACGCGCGACCGCGGATCATCGGCGATTTCGCCGAGGACGCGAGGCCAGCGTCGCAGATCGCGGCTCCGTCCGGTCGCGTTGGGCGTGAATCAGCGGCCGTACGACTGCCTGCGTCTGCGTCCGCTGTCCAGCGCGCCTTCTAGGTGGACACCACCTGTTCTTCGTGCTCAGCTTCAGCACGATGATCTGGGGACCGCTTGCTACGTTCGGCTATGGGTGCGGAAACAGACGAGGAGCTGACTGAGGTCACCGAAGGCGATCGCGATCAGGCGAGAGGTCAATCCAAGTAGTCTGGATCACTCATCCGACGCTGCGGCCTGGTCATCGAGCCGGTCGCGCAGGTAAGCCGCCTTGTCGGCGCGGCGCTCGTGCGCCCCACGTTCAGCGGGCTCGCTCGCCCGTTCGGCGTCTTCGCCCTCCTGCTTCGCGAGCCGCTCCTGAACCCCTCGCAACCGCTCGATCTCCAGCTTGTCGGGCACGATTCTCACCTTCGGTTTGGACCCCTGCAGTGTACAGAAGTCTCCCGTGCCCCAGGCAGCGAACCTACCGGCCCGGTCTGCCGGCGACGAGAGCAACGGGCAGATACAGCCGAGGTGTGATGTCCAGCGTCGGCGGAGGATCTCGGGTCAATCCGAATTCCGACGGGCGGAGATGGATGAGAAGCACTGACGGGCGGCGCTCGGGGATCCGGTCGGGCCCAGCCACCGGAATCCCTGCGTTCGCGGTTCTACACGCCGCGGCGGCTACGACGCCTGTAGCCGACTCCGCCGGTCAGCAGCAGAACTACGATGACGATGAGGAGGATCGTGAGCATGGTCACCTCCCAGGGCTAAGTTGAGTTGGCTCGCGCATGTCTAGATCTGCTTATTGTTTCTCTTGCGGCCGGTGACGGTGTCGACGGCCTTGTCCACGGCCTTCTTCGCAGAGCCCTTGGCTTGTTCGACGCGCCCTTCGTTCTTCAGGCGCCTGTCTCCGGTCAGCGCGCCAGCGGCCTCCTTCACGCGACCCTTCGCCTTATCGATGTTCTTGTCGGTCATGAACCCTCCTGATTTGGGTTGGCGAAGAGCGCCCAAGTGGGCGCTAGCAGTGGGTGCGGCCGATTAGCCGCGCGATCAGGCCGCCCACGAACAGGTAGAGGACCGCGGCGATGCCCCAGTTGACAGCAGTGCTGTGTTGGCGCTGTGGAAGCTGAACATGCCGTTGAACGGACCGGCGAGCGAGTGCGCCCAGTCGTGGACTTCCGAGACGATGCTGTTGGCCGGATTCGCCTTGAGCACCACCAGCAGAATTCCAGCGACGATGATCAACACGACGACGCTGACAACGAACTGAACGAGACGCGCCGGCAAGCCCGCGCCCATCGCGAACCCGCGGGCGGTCCCGTGACGCCTACCCTGCCGGCGCGGCACTCTAACGGGCCGATCATCTGGTTCGACCGCGGAAGCTGGTCCTGCAGGCCTGGCTCTAAACATGAGGGGGAACCCGCCGACCAGCCGTCGTTGCCGCTGACCTTTGCTTTGCTGTCGCTGCGAAGTGGAGTTTAGACTGCTGACGTGGAGTCGGACGATGAGACCGGGAGCGCTTTCGGTTCGGGAGAGCCGTTCTCCGTCGGCGTCGAGGAGGAGTTGTTCCTCGTCGATCCGGTCACCGGACGGCAGGTGAACGCATCGGCGGCCGTGCTGGAGCGGCTCGGTCCGGTCGAAGGAACGGTCGAGCGCGAGCTGCACGCGTGTCAGGTGGAGCTCATCACGGACGTCTGTAGCAGCGCTGGCGAGGCGGTAGGTGCGCTCGGCGGTCTGCGCCGGGCGGTGGTCGCGACGGGCGCGGGGCTGCTTGGGTCGGGGACGCATCCGTCGGCGATGGAGGGTGAGGCCGAGATCACCGACAAGGAGCGCTACGAGCGCATCCGCGACCTGCTCGGGGATGCGGTCGCTACGCCGGTCGGGGGACTGCACATCCACATCGGGATGCCGGACGCCGATACGGCGATCCGGGCCTTCAACGGTCTCCGCCGCCACTTGCCGCTGCTACAGGCGTTGGCCGCCAACTCGCCGTTCCGCCACGGCCGCGATACCGGCCTGGCCTCTGCCCGTGAGGTGACGATCCGCGGCTGGCCACGCTCCGGCGTGCCGCGGGCGATGCGCGACTTCGCGGATTTTCGCGCCATGACGCGGCTGCTGGCGCGCGCCGCAGACGTGCCCGACTACACGTGGTTCTGGTGGAAGCTGCGCCCGCATCCGCGGCTGGGCACGGTCGAGATACGGGCGCTGGACACCCAGGCGTCGCTCGAGGACACCGCCGGTCTGGTCGCGCTCGCGCACTGCCTGGCGCGCCACGCTGCCGAGGCCGATTCCGAGCCGGATCCGGCGGCCGAGGTGCTCGAGGAGGGCGTGTTCCGAGCGGCGCGCTTCGGCGTCCGCGCCCGGCTGCCCGACGCCGACGGTCAGCTGCGGCCTGTCAGCGAGCTGCTCGACGACGCACTGGCGCTCGCGCGCGGCTACGCCCCCGAGCTGCACTGCGCCGATGAGCTCGACCGGCTGCCGGCGCTCTTGGCGCGCGACGGCGGCGCCGGGCGCCAGCGCGCCGCGTACGAGATCGCGGGGATGGACGGGTTGCTTCGCGAGCTGACGAAGTTCACAGGCGCGGGTACGGCGACGCCGGCCGTGCGCTGAGCGCCAGCGCGCGGGGCATTTCCCATGCGCGGACGCGCGGGCGGTCACCGCGGTCCTTCTCGAGCTGACCCATTCGGCGTAGCGCTGGCAACCTATATCAGCGCGTACACATCGAGGGGTTGACGAGCTACGTCCCGATCGGGAACGCGGGCGACGTCGCGTCCCCGTCGCGCCTGGACTCCTCTGAGGCTGTCTGCGTCTCAGGGCTCCCTAGAGTTCGAGGACATCCACCTCAAACGACCCATCGGCCAGTGGTGGATCCCGCCGGCTCGGCACCGTAGAGGCGCGGCGGGTCATGACACGTCCAGGGGCCACGCCGCGCCGAGCGATTAGACGACGTCCGCTGATAACGACTGCCTCTCCGGAGGCATGATCCAACCCTCCCGTTCCGTCGCGCGACAGGCCGGCGACCCGAACTCAAGCGTTCTTGGGCAAGCCGCGCTAGTCCTCCTGCGCCTGCAGCTCCTTCACGCGCTCCTCAAGCTGCGCGGTGACCGCGGGATCGCGCAGCGTGGTCACATCGCCCAGCGCGCGACCCTCGGCGATGTCGCGCAGCAAACGGCGCATGATCTTGCCCGAGCGCGTCTTGGGGAGGTCGTCCGACCAGATGATGCGCTTGGGACGGGCGAACTTGCCGATGCGATCGGCGACGGTCGCGCGGATGCCCTCGATCGTCTGATCGTCGCCCACGAGATCTCCCTGAAGCGTCACGAATGCGACGATCGCCTGTCCGCTGTCCTCGTCGTGCTCGCCGATCACCGCCGCCTCGGCGACATCGGGATGCGCCACGATCGCCGACTCCACCTCGGCCGTGGAGAGGCGATGCCCGGAGACGTTGACGACGTCGTCGATCCGCCCGATCACCCACAGGTAGCCGTCGGAGTCGCGCCGAGCGGCGTCGCCGACGAGGTAGGTGTCCTTGCCGAAGCGGCTGAAGTACGTCTGCAGGAAGCGCTCGGGCTCCTTGTACAGCGTGCGTAGCATCGACGGGCAGGGACGAGTGAGCACGAGCAGTCCCTGGCCTTCGGTGACGGGCTCGCCGGTGGACTCGTCGAGCACTTCGGCGAACACACCCGGGAAAGGATGCGTGGCTGAGCCCGGCTTGGTGGCCGTGATGCCGGGGAGCGGGGTGATCATGATCGCGCCGGTCTCGGTCTGCCACCAGGTGTCGACGATCGGACAGCGTTCTGAACCGATCACCTTGTGGTACCACAGCCATGCCTTGGGGTTGATCGGCTCGCCGACCGTGCCGAGCACGCGCAGCGAGGACAGATCGTGCTTGTTCGGCCAGTCGGCGCCCCACTTCATGCACGCGCGGATCGCCGTCGGCGCGCAGTAGAGGATCGTGACGCCGTAGCGCTCGATGAGCTCCCACCAGATTCCCTTGTGCGGGTAGTCGGGAGCGCCCTCCCACATCACCGAGGTGGCCCCGTTGCAGAGTGGGCCGTACACGATGTAGGAGTGCCCGGTGACCCAGCCGACGTCGGCGGCGCACCAGTACACATCGGAGTCGGGCTTGAGGTCGAACACGTAGCGATGCGTCGCCGCGACGCCCGTCAAATAGCCGCCGGTGGTGTGCAGAATGCCCTTCGGCTTGGCTGTGGAGCCCGAGGTGTAGAGGATGTAGAGGGGGTGCTCTGAGTCCAGCGGCTCGGCCGGGCAGTCCGGGTGCGCGGCCGCCACGATCTCGTCGTAGAAGACGTCCCGGCCCTCCTTCATCTGACAGGGCGTGCCCTTGCTCCTGACCACAACGATCTTCTCCAGGGTGGCCAGGTCGCCCGTGACGTCGTCGACCCGATCCTTGATCGGCGCGGTCTTGCCCTTGCGCGCGGCCCCGTCTGTCGTGATCAGGAGCTTCGCCTCGGAGAACTCCATGCGCTCGCGCACGGCCTCAGCCGAGAAGCCCCCGAACACGACGTTGTGAGGGGCGCCGATCCGCGCGCATGCGAGCATCGAGATGACGACCTCGGGGATCATCGGCAGATAGATGCCAACCACGTCGCCCCTGCCAACGCCGAGGTCCTTCAGGGCGTTGGCGAAGCGCTGCACCTCGGCCAGTAGCTCGGCGTAGGTGATGTCGCGCTCCTGCCCCTCCTCACCGCGCCAGTGGAAGGCGACGCGATCGCCCCGGCCCGCGAGCACGTGACGGTCCAGGCAGTTGTAGGACACGTTCAGCGTGCCGCCCGTGAACCATTTGTAGAACGGCGGATCGTCGTCGTTGAGCACCTCGGTCCACTCCTTGAACCAATGCAACTCCTTGGCCTGCTTGGCCCACCAGGCCTGCGGATCGCGCGCCGCCTGCTCGTAGACCGCCGGGTCGTTCAGCAGCGCGCGCTCGCGGAACTCCGCCGGAGGGTCGAACGTCTCGACGTCGAGGAGCTCGGCGAGCTCGTGGTCAAGCGCCTCGCCGCTGACCTCGCCAGATCCGCTCGCCATGACGCGACTCTAGCGCCCGCCCAGTGGCATGACGGGCAGGACCGTTCGCCCAAAGGTCGAGTTGGTGACGGCTGCAAACGACGCGTACCAGGCGGCGGCCGCGGTCGCGAGCCCTAGGTAGCCACCCCAGTGGGTGACGGTTTCGTGGGCCCCGACCGCCCCGATGGCCAACAGCACGAACGTGATCGTAAGGAGCACGAACACCAGCAGGACCGCCCCGCTCACGCGTAGGGCCGCGACCGTCATGTACGCGGTGAAGATCGCCCACGCCCATAGGTACACGCCAATAGCGTGCCCGGCGTTGCCGCCGATCTGCTTGGCATAGAAAACCTCCAGAGCCCAGAACGAGATCCAGAAGCCACCAAAGGAGCAGAAGGCGACCGCGCCGAACGTGTTGCCGGTGCGGAACTCCCACATGCCGGCGAGCAGCTGCACGATCCCGCCGTAGGCGAGCGCGAGCCCGAGCACGACCGGCAGGCCCTTGGGGTCAACCAGATTCGAGTTGAACATCGATAGGACGAACGTCGTCATGGCGAAGGCCCCCAGGCCGAGAGGCCCGGGATCCGCCGGTTTCCAGGTGCTGGGGGACGGGTTTTCGGCTGGTGTCGGGTCTTGAGGCTGGATTCTCGCTGACTCCATGGGAAGCACTCCTTCAGTCACCCTGTGCGCGGGCGGCATCGGTATCCGATAGTGACGAGCAGATGTTCAGGTCCGCGCGAGACAGCGTCCGAGCCGCTCCCCAGGCCCTGCACAAATATACACCCGGCGCGGAATCGCGCTCGGAGCAGTGCCCGTGTTTCCCCACGACTGCTTCAACCCAAAGAAGAACGAACACGCCCTGCTTCCTGATCGGGATTGGGCAGCACCCCGCGCGCGGCGATGATCGCCGAGCGGCGCGGAGACCCGGTCGATGAGGCGCTACGGGAGCAGCTTGCGGCCGTCCGCTATCTGGACCTCGCCTCCACGATCGCGCGAGCGTGGCAGGAACCGGACGAGTGGATAGAGGGCGTCATCGCGTCCTTCGACATCGTCGTGATCGACCCGCTGAGCGCCGTGGCGTCCGCGATCGACCTGGACTTCGACAAGTCGAACGCCGACTACGTTCGCGCGTTCGACCGGCTCGTGCAGCCGCTCACGATGCGCGGCGTCACGGTCCCGATCGTGGAGAACATCGGCCACGCGGCGGAGGCCAAGCGCCGTGCGAAGGGCGCCAGCGCGAAGGGCGACCGCGCCGACCTCACCTTCTCCTGCTCGGCAAGCGCCAACCCCGCGGGACTTGTCATCCGAGCGCAGAAGGTGCGCTCAGTCCGCGCCAGCTTTCGGCGCAGCGGCGGGCCAATCATCGCCCGCCCAGAGCGCTAAACCCCCGCCGGATCGATGGCTTTGGGCACTCGTGCGAATGGGCGATACTGGGCTCGAAAACTGACCTGGGGCTGCTCGCGGCTGCTGTCCCGCGCATCTGCTGCTCTCAGGTCTACTCAGATCACGTCGGACCTGCTCACAACGGAACCACCAATGGAACCACGGCGCTGGAGCGGCCTCGTGCGACTTGATCACGCGATAGGTGCTGCTCAGTTCGACCGCGGCCTCGAGGTCGCGGTCATTGAACACACGATAGGCCGACTGCAAGACAAGCTCAGCCTTGGGCATGAGCCTCAACCCTACGTCATGTCCGGCGCAAGTCGCTACTCGCGTTGGCAGGACGGCGCAGGTGACACCGACCTGCTCGGGGTGGGCGCGCCCGTCAATTGCCGTTGCTGCCCCGGGGACCGTCCGACACGCGATGAAGGTGAACTAGCGCCGGCGAGTAAGCGTGATCGTGTACTCCAGGCTCCAATTGGAGCTGGCGTCTGGATTCGTTTCGCCACCCGCGCGCTTGCCGTCCACGACAATCCGGCGGACTCCCTTCTTGAAGATCTTCGCCTGCGACACCGCGGTCGGCCGCGCCGTGTAGACGTTCAGCGTGGTCCATACGAGCGCCAGGGGTGGGCACCACCTATCCACGGCGAGCCACGGGTCGTCCGGCCAGGTCAAGCTGAAAGCGTTCTTGTTGATCGCGTAGCCGACCCTGGCCGGCCTGCTGTTCGCGTAGATCGACATCAGGTAGTTCGCGTGCTTGGTTCCGCAGCTCGAGCCAACCGGCTGGTCGAATATGTCCCGCGGCGCACAGTTTGGCGACTCGCTCGCGGTCCGCACCCCGGTCGCGGCGACCGACATGAGCTTCGTCATGCCGGCGCTGAGGTCGCCGCTCACGTAGAGGAACTCAGCCCGGCCCGCCTTCGTGCTGGCGAACGTCCAGGTCGTCTCCGCGGCGCGCTGCGCGACGATCGGGCTTTCTGCCGCGTCCCAGCAGCGGTTCGTGGCCGTCCCGCTGGAGGTGAACTTGCCGGAGATCGAGACGGCGAAGTGCGCGGTCGCGCCGGACACCGGCGCCGCCGAACTCGACAGCGGCGTCGCGGCCAGTACGGCAAGAAGGAATACGACTCCTGCGGCAACTCGGCGCGTCGGCGCTTGCATGTTGAGCCTCCAGGCTGGGGGCGCGCAGGTGCCGTCATGCGCGTCTGGACTGACCCTACACCCCCGGGAGCCAGCGCGTAGGGCGCATAAACCCCGCCTTCAGGTGGCCCTCTTGGGGATGACGGCCTTGGGTTGGGGGGGCGGCGATTACTGCCGCTCGGTAGCTTGGTGCGCCTTTTGGTCCGTCGACTGGAGGTCGTTCGTGTTCTCATTGTTGTACGTGGCGTTTGGCAGGATCTTCGAGCTGCTGGTTCTGCTTGGACGCTCGCGCGAGCGCAAGGAGCTTGAGATCCTTGTGCTGCGCCATGGCTCCGGGTGCTGGGACGCCGGGGTGGGCAGGTCCCCTACCAGGCGCACGATCGGGCCTTGCTCGCCTCGTTGTCTCGCTCACTGCCCCGCGCTCGCTGGTCGACGACGTTCAGCGTCCGGCCAGCGACCCTGCTGCGCTGGCATCGGCGGATGGTCAGGCGCCGCTGGACTTTCGATTCTGGACGCCCGGGACGGCCAGCGCTCGACAGGGACCTCGTGGCGGGCGTTCGTCCGCCAGCAGGCGGCGAGCATGATCGCGTGCGACTTCTTCACGGTTGAGACCGTGTCGCTGCGGCGGATCTACGTCCTGTTCTTCATCGAGATCCAAACGCGGCGCGTGCGTCTGGCCGGCTGCACGAGCAACCCGGACGGCGCATGGGTGACCCAGCAGGCCCGCAACCTCGTCATGGAGCTGGACGACCGCCACGAACCGGTACGCGTCCTGGTTCACGACCGGGACACCAAGCTCACCGTGGCCTTCGACGAGGTCTTCCGGGCCCAGGGCGCGCGCGTGATCAAGACGCCGATCAGGGCGCCCAACGCAAACGCCCACGCCGAGCGCTGGGTACGCACGGTCCGCCAGGAGTGTCTGGACTGGCTGCTCATCTTCAACAAACCGCAACTCGAGCGAACGCTCCATACGTACACCGACCACTACAACCGCCAGCGGCCGCACCGAGCACTCGGCCTGACGGTCCCAAACCCGCCAGGCGAGCTGATCGCGCTCCC
>JADGPK010000145.1 GCA_017882445.1 Solirubrobacteraceae bacterium | reverse complement strand
GTCGAACATCCTCACCACCGCCTCGGCGTCAGCGCGGTCCGTGCGGTAGACCTCGATTCGAAGGCGCACGTAGCGACGCCGACGGCGGACGTGACCACGCGCGCTCGCTATCGCGATCGTCAATACGCCGGCGAGCGCGAAGAGCAGCCTGGCGGGTGCCGCCCCCGGCGCGGGCGTCCAGCTCCAGACCACCGACGTCTGGCGCGCGAGCGTGCTCGCAAGAGCGCTCAGGGTGAGGTGGAGAGTGCCGTCGCCCTGGTTGCCGCGCAGCACCCTGCCGGGCCCGCCGCCGATGAACCACCCGGCCAGCGAGAGTCCGATGAGCGCGGCGAGCAAGCCGAGTATCCGCCACATCAGGAAGCGAAGCACCTCCCCTTCCTTTCGACGGCGAGCGGGAAACGGGACGAGCGTTTGCGCCTGGCGCAGCTGCTCCGATGGCTGAGATCGGCTTGCCGGCGCGCCTCGGCGCGATGCGACCAGGGCGCTCAGAGCGCGCCCCGCGATCAGCGCGGGCGGGTGGCCCGCTCGACGTGCGCGCCGCCAACGGTCAGATACCACGCGTTGGCGGCTCCCTTCTCCTGCCCCTCGCCGTGGTTCTCGACGAGGTCGAACCGAGCAAGTCGGTTCAACAGCTTGGAGATCTGGCCCTGGTCGACGATCCCCGATCCTTCCGCGATCTCACGATTGCTCGCCCCAGGATGCGCGGCGATGACGGTAAGCACCCGCATCGTGCGGTAGGTGAGGCGCATCTTGAGCCCATCGAGCGGGTCTGCGGTCTTCGTCTGGCGCCGCGCCGACTTGTCCAGCGCGACCTGGAGCGCCGGTCTGCCCAGTTCCCGGCCCGCGGCCCTCGCTCCGAGGTAGGGGAGCACGATCATGCTCATCAGCGGACCGAGGAGGCTCGTGAGCGGCTCGCCGCCGTCGTCGAGCAGACGGGTGTGCAGCACCGCGAAGACCCCGCCGACGACGCCTTCGGCAGTGACCTCGGGCGGTTCGCGGGTGGTGTTCGTGAGAAAGCGGCCCTGATCTATGACCACGGCGAGTTCGTCGAGCACCTCCGCGCGACGCTCCAGCACGTTCTCGCCCGCGGCGAGGGCCTCGACGATGCAGAGCTTGGCAAGGGCGGGCTCTTCGTCCATCAGCATGAGCAGCCGAGCCAGCGCCGAGCGGATCCCCTCCCGCCATCCAGACTCGCGCTCGTAGGCCTCGCGCGCGAGGACCGCGGCCTGGGCGAGCGCCTGCTCGAAGGCTGCAAGGAAGCAATCCTCGCGATCGGCAAAGATGTCGTAGAAGGTCTTGCGCGAGACCCTTGCCCGACCGATCACCTGCGCAACGGTCGTTCGCGCATAGCCGACGTCCTGTACCGCATCGACCGTCGCAGCGAGCATGCGACTGCGCTGAATCTCCGTGACCTGACCTCGCGGCAGTCCATTGGGACCCGGACGCAGCAGTGGAGTCGCTGAGCGTGTCTTGTACATGAAAGCCATCTCTACCCGCCTAATCGTCAAGTTTGCCAGGAGTTGAAGGGCACTTGAGTCCTCATGGGTCAGGGCACCCGATCGGTCTCAACACGCGGGCGGCGTGACGCCCGCCCTGCGCACATACCAAGCTTCACGGGTCTGGACGCTTAAGTCGAGGTGCGTCTCCGACTTTATCCGCTAATACCAGGATTGAAACCACCGTTCGATCCTACGAGCGACGCGCTACCGCCCTCATGTCCCGTGGCGGTGGCGGTGGCGGTTGCGAACGATCAGCCAGGCCGTCCCGGCGAGCGATGAAGGACCCAGCGCGCAGGGTCGCGAGCAATGGAAACCGCGTAATTACGCGGTTTCCGAGACTACCACTGCCGGGATTCGAGCCGACGGCACTGGTGTCTCTGCAGGGCCTGTCTCGCGCTCGATCGCCGCTGTGCAGGCCCCGGTATCGGCCCGGATCGCCACGAGCATCGCCGGCGACGCGCGGAGCGTCCGGGATGTTCGCTGATACAAACGTCCAGATGTGTGAGCGCAATGCTCACACGAGCCCCTGTCGTCCGAAGAGAACGACATGAACCTGCCCGAAAAGACGACATGGACCTGCCCGAAAAGGGCAGTCGGGCTGCAAGATGGCCGCGATCTGCGCGAGCAGACGAAAGGAGCCCGACATGGATGGCTTTGAGACGAACCTAGCTTCGCCCGAGCGGCTCAGACCAGCTGACCGGTTCACGGACGTCGGCCGCCGCAGGATGACGCGCAAGAGCGTCCCTGATCCGACGCTGCGATGCGTGTCCTCCGGCTATCTCTCCGACGGCTGCTCCTGCCGTTCGACGATCTCGACGAGCGTTGTCACCGCCGCCTGGGCAAGCGAGCAGCGGACCGGTGTGCGGGGCGACCGGCTCTTCCACTTCGCCTGGCACGGCGAAGTATGGCTTGCGTATGGCCTGAAGAACGGTCGCATTCGTGGCGTGTATTGCCCGGAGCACAGCGCTGCACGTGACCGGCGGTCGTTCATCGATGGCCCTCGCGAAAGCGCTCCGCCGCGCGCAGCTTCCCTGACCGCGCGAGCCCCTCGGGGCTCAGAGCACGCACGCACAGACGGCGCTCGAGTCGAAGCTGGCCTGCGCTCCGGCGGGACGTCTCGCGATGCTCACAGCGACGGCCGAGCCGAACCCGTGCAGTGACGCGATCGTGACCGTGTAGCTCGTCGAATGGCCGCACTCCTGCGACGTCGCCTACACCCTCTCCTCGGCAAGTCGCTCGGCGGCAGCACGGCCCTCGTCGATGTCGGGGTAGTTCGTGACGCGCGTGACCACGCCCTCTGCCCATACGAAGACGGATGCGGATCGCAGCTGCATGTGGCCACGAGTGTGGGCTGTGTGGCCGTACTGCTGGGTGACTGCCAATACGACGCCGTTTCCGAGGTCGAGCATCTCCTCAACCACGATTCGGTACTCATCGAAACCGCCGATCCAATCTTCAAAGAACCGGTGAATCCTCGTCCGACCCTCGTGGGTGCCCAGCCCCCAGGGTGCCGCCTCCCAGACGGAATCGGGGCCGAGGAAGCTCATCACCGCGTCAAGGTCGCGCCGGTTCGCAGCTTCAATGCCGCGCAGCGTGAGCTCGACCGGGCCGGGGGTCGTGGACTTCGCAGGCATCGCCCTGAGTATTCCTCAGGCGACGTGGGCGGCGCCGATGAACCAGGGTCAAGCGAGCCACGTCGATTTTGAGGACGCCCGCACGCCTAAGAACATGTCGTACGAATGGCGCGAGAAGGGGCGCGAGCGGGCCCCTAGAACGACGAATACCCCGCGATTTGCATGGTATTCGTGAGTACCGCTACCGGGATTCGAACCCGGGTTTCCGCCATGAGAGGGCGGCGTCCTAGTCCCCTGGACGATAGCGGCCCGCAGACAATCGATCCGAGGCTAGCAAAGTGCTAACAGCAAGCTCCTCCGCAAGCAATCGGTCCGCCTTCGTCCGGCGGAGGCGAGCTGGCCTTCCTGCCGGTCTGCCGCCGGTGCGATATCTTCGCATCTCCACCGGCACGCGGATGTGGCGGAATTGGTAGACGCGCACGGTTCAGGTCCGTGTCTGGGAAACCAGGTGGAGGTTCGAGTCCTCTCATCCGCACTTCGTCGCATTTATGGCTTTGCAGAGCCGACAACTCGAATAGACTCCCAAAGTCCTCTTACTCGAAACTGCTCGTTTCCAGGGTAAACATGGTTTGAGTCCCCGCGTCTCTGTGCCGCGAGTGTGCACGATGCATCCGCGCGAAAGCGGGCGTGGGCGGAGCTTGCGTGGGCGCGCCTGCTTTTCGTCGTGGCTGTTGCACAAACCCCCGAAGACCTCACTGGATCCGTTCTAAGGGTGGGGTCGAAAAACACGAAGGTCATCGCTCGGACGCGGCGCGCTCTACTCGGCCTCGGCGCTTCCAG
>JADGPK010000058.1 GCA_017882445.1 Solirubrobacteraceae bacterium | reverse complement strand
GTCGATCGCGCGGGCGGCGATCAGCAGCAACTCGTTAACCCGGCTCTCGAGGAGGCCGGTAGGAGGCCTACCCGCCGTGGTCGCATGAACGCGGGCCATTGCCGCATCATCATCCTTCGGAGACCTACCCGACAGCGCTCTGATCGGCGCGCGGCGTGCCCGGCCGATGGGCGAGGCGGAAGGCTCGCATCGAGCGCTCGACGTCGGTGACCGACAGCAGTCCCACGGGAACCCCCCGCGGATCGAGCACCACGGCTCGCCCGACCCTCGCAAACGCGGGCCGCTCGAGCAATCCGCTGACGTCCCCCTGCTCGGGAATCGTCAGCTGCGGATCGCGATCGGCTAGCTCGTCCACGCGCATGCTCGCGCGCTGCTCCTCGGGGGCCGCCTGCAGCTGTGTGAGGGTGAGCAGGCCGACCTGCCGGCCCTGCGCATCGACCGCCGGAAACGCCGTGTAGCGGTAGGGCACGAAGTAGTCGCGGACGGCCCGCTCGAGCGAGATCTCCGCAGGGATCGTCACGACGGGGCTCGACATCAGGCTCTTCGCGTCCACGCCGGAGAACACGGTCCGCACCTGCGCGCTCATCGACTGCGCTCCGGCGGCTCCGACGAGGAAGAAGCCGATCACAGCCAGCCAGATGCCCTGCGCAAACCCGCTGGCGAACTCGAGTGCGCCCAGGCCGATCAACAGATAGCCGAAGCCGCGGCCGACGTTTGCGGCCGTCTCGGTCGCGCGGCCCATGTCGCCGCTGCGGCGCCACAGCAGCGCGCGCAGGACACGGCCTCCGTCGAGCGGAAAGGCGGGCAGCAGGTTGAAGCCGAGGATCATGCAGTTGATAAGCAGCTGGTACCCGATCAGCGCGCTGAGGATTTCCGGGGTCGAGCTGGGCAGCAGCAGGTCGATCGCCCCGAAGCAGGCGGCGATCACGGCGGTCACCGCAGGACCCGCCAGGGCGTAGCGCAACTCGGCGCCAGGGTCGTGTGCGTCACCGTGCATCATCGCCACGCCGCCCAACAGCCACAGATCGATCTCATCGACCTGGATGCCATGCCGCCGGGCGACGAGCGCGTGTCCGAACTCATGCACGAGGATGCTCGCGAACAGAAGCAGAGCGCTCGCCAGGCCAAGCGCGTATGACGCGCCGGGGGCGATGCCGTGCACGACTTCCGGGAAGTAGCCCGAGCCGAGCGACCAGGTGATCAGCGCGACGATCGCTAGCCACCAGGGACTGACGCCGACGGGAATGCCGGCGATTCGAGCGATGCGGAAGCTCCGTCCGGGCATATGTGAAAGCTAGAGCGCGACGAGATTTCGGCCATCGGGGTTACACCGCGAACGCCGCTGGCGGACTACGGACCTGCCCGGCGGCAGTCCTATGGCGTCGACCGCGTAGCGAGCCGGCGGCCGGCGATCAGCGGCCGGAGCGCAGGGCACGCAGCGCGTTGAGGATCACCGCGACGTCGATCGCCTCCTGGAAGAGGGCCCCGGCTATCGGCACCAGCCATCCGGCGGCGGCGAGCGCCATCCCACACACGCTCAGGCCTATCCCGCTCACCACGCTCTCCCGCGCGATCCGCACGGTGCGCCGGCCGATCGCGATCGCGTCGGCCACGCGGTCGATTCGATCGAGCATGATCACCGCGTCGGCGGTCTCCGAGGAGACGGTCGCGCCGGCGCCACCCATCGCGATGCCGACGTCGGCCACGGCCAGCGCGGGAGCGTCGTTTATCCCGTCCCCCACCATCACCACGCGTGAGAGCCGCGAATCACCACGCATGCGCTCCACGATCGCGAGCTTATCCTCGGGGCTCTGTTCGGCATAGACGCGATCCATGCCCAGCTGCTCGCCGACTCCCCGTGCGATCTCCTCGCGGTCGCCGCTGAGCATCGCCACGTGGCGCACGCCGAGCGCGCGCAGGCGCCGGACCAGCTCAAGCGCGTCCGGGCGCACGTGATCGCCCATCACGAGCACGCCGGCGAGCCGCTGCTCCAACCCCACCAGCACGATCGCGTTTCCATCGAGCGAGCTCGGCAGCGCCGAGCGGTCGGGCAGCACGATGCCCTGCGCGGCCATCCACGCGACGCTGCCGACCACTATGCGCCGTCCTTCGACGATCCCCTCGATCCCCGCACCCGGAGACTCGCTCGCCTGCTCGGGACGCACCAGGGCGAGTCCCTCGCTGCCCGCCTGGCGAACGATCGCCCTCGCCAACACATGGCCGGAGAGCTGATCCAGTGAGGCCGCGAAGCGCAGCAGCTCGTCGCGTGTGAGTCCGTTGAACGTCACCACCCGGTCGACCGCCGGCACGCCCAGCGTCAGCGTTCCCGTCTTGTCGAGCAACACCGTGTGCGTGTCGCCCAGACGCTCGATCGCCCCACCTCCCTTGACTATCACCCCCATGTGGGCGGCTCGCGACATCCCCGCGACGAAGGCGATCGGAGCGGCGAGGATCAGCGGGCACGGCGTCGCCACGACCAGCACCGCCAGCGCGCGAACGGCGTCTCCGCTGATCGCCCACGCGCCGGCGGCGATAGCGATCGTCACCGGCAGGAAGAACGCCGCGTAGCGGTCGGCCATGCGCACGAGCGGCGCCTGGCGCTGCTCGGCGTCTCGCACGAGTCGCACGAGCGCCGCATAGGCGCTGTCACTCGCGCGGGCAGTGGCCCGCAGCTCGAACGGATCGCCGGCGTTCGCCGTGCCACTGGCGACCAGGTGTCCGCGGGTGTAGGTGGCGGGGAGCGGCTCTCCGGTCAGGCTCGACTCATCGATCACGGCGCGCTCGGCGACGATCTCACCGTCGGTCGGGAGGACCTCGCCAGCGCGCACGAGCAGGATCTCGCCGACTTCGACCTCCTCGACGCGAACCTCCTCCCAGCCGCTTTCGCTGCGCCGCCGCGCCACGCGTGGCGCACGCTCGACCAAAGCCGTGAGCTCGCGCCGCGCGCGGCCGGAGGCAAACGCCTCCAGGGCATTTCCGCCCGCCAACATCAACGCGATCACGGCGCCGGCCAGATACTCGCCCAGCGCGAGCGCCCCGGCCATCGCCAGCAGGGCGATCAGATCGACACCGAGCTTCCCGCCGATCAGCGCGCGTGCCACCGACCATGTCAACGGCAGGAGCATCACGGCGACGGTCGCCGCCCACACGGCGTCCGCCGGCTCTGGGAGCGACACGAGCGCGAGCAGACCTCCGATCGCGATGCCGCATAGCGCGATGCCGGGTGGGGCCAGCACGCGCAGACGCTCCAGCAGGCGGGCCCGCCCCTCCTCGGAGGCTCCCGGCGAGCCCCCCGGGCCAACCGCGGCGTTCGCGACCTGGCGCTCGTCGCCTGCGGCCATCACGAGTCAACACCGCGGGGTTCTCCGGCGGTCGGCGTGAACCCCGCCAGTGCTAGGGCGCCGATCGCCAACAGACCGGCCACGGCAGCGGTCGCGATCACGCCCGGCGTCGGAACGCCGAGTCCGAAGAAGCTCCGCATCGGGGCGATCGCCAGCGCCGCCGCGAAGGCGCCCGCCAGGCTCAGGCACATCCCGCCAACCAGCGCCGAGCGCCGGCGCGAGCCGGCGGCCTCGAGTGCAAGCACCAGATACAGCCCGACGGCGACGAGCACGATCGTGGCGATCGTCCTCGCGCGGATCACGGAGAAGTCGAGGTCGTGCAGCGCGAACAGATAACCCGAGACCACCCCCACGCCCGCGATTGTCCCGGCCGGTACGGCCCAGCGACCCACCCGGCGCACGAACCCCTCCGGGCGCCAGGGCCCACTGCTGGGAGCGAGCGCGAGGAAGAACGTGGGTATCCCGATCGTCAGCGACGCGACGAGGCTGAGTTGGCGCGGAAGCAGCGGATAGGCCGTCGAGGTGATCCCGATGGTCAGGATCAGAAAGGTCGCGAACGCGGACTTGGTCACGTACAGCTTGGTGACCCGCTGCAGGTTGCGCAGAGCTCGACGGCCTTCGGCGACGAGGGTCGGGATGATCGCGAAGTCGCCGGAGACGAGCACGAGGTCCGCCACGCTCCGCGACATCTGCGCCCCGCTGCCCTGGGCGATTGCCAGCCGAGCGGCCTTCAGCGCGAGCACGTCGTTGACGCCGTCGCCCAGCATCGCGACGTATCGCCCCGCGCCGGTGAGCGCCTGCACCACGTCGCGCTTGCCCTCCGGGGAGATCCGGCCCACGACGCTCGCCTGCAGAGCCCACTCGGCCCGATCCGCGGGGTCAGAGGGGATGTCGCAGCCAACGCCCACACCGCGCACCGGGATACCGACATCGCCGGCGATCATGGCGACCGTCTGCGGCGCGTCGCCTGAGAGCACCTTGACCTCGACCCCCTCCTCGAGCAGGAAGGCGATCGTGTGCCGGACATTCGGTCGCAGGCGCTCGGCAAGCACCACCAGGGCGAGCGGCTCGCTGTCTGGCGCAGGCCGCTCGCCCGGATCCTCCACGGGCAGCGACACGCGACTGCGAGCCAGCGCGAGCACGCGGCGACCGCGACCCTGATGCTCGACCGCGAGCTGCTCCAGGTTCCCGAGGGAGAAGAGCTCCGGCGATCCCAGGTAATAGGTGGCATCCTCCAACTGGATCGCGCTCCAGCCCCGGCGAGAGCTGAACGGCACCTCGCCAAGCACCGCCTCGGGCTCGGCCGGATGGGCATCGGCGATCGCCTGCAGGGTGTCGTTGCGCGAGGAGGCGTTGGCGGCCAGGCGGGCGAGCGCGGAGGCCGGAGCGCCGTGCGGCTGTCCATCGGCCGGCGCGATCTCGGCGACGCGCAGGGCCGACTCGGTCAGCGTCCCCGTCTTGTCCACGCACAGCACCTCGACCGACGCCAGCGACTCGATCGCGTTCAGCTGCTGCGCGAGCACTCCCCGCCGCGCCATGCGCGCCGCGGCGACGGCATACGTGAGGCTGACGAGCACCATCAGGCCCTCGGGGATCAGGCTCACGACGCCCGCAGTCGATGTGGCCACCGCCTCGTGCAGACCAGCGTGGCGGTGGCGAAGCGAGAAGGCCAGCAGTGTGCCCAACAGGACGACCAGACCGACGAGCGCGTAGAGCAGCCGGTTGACCGCCCGTTCGAGCGGCGAGCGGGGATGGCGCAGCGAGCGCGCCTCGCCGAGAAGCCGCTCGGCGAAGCTGTCTGCGCCGACTGCCGTGACGGTGAAGGCGCCGCTCCCCTGCACCGCAAACGCGCCCGAGTGCACGCTCTCGCCGGGTGCGCGCCGAACCGACTCCGACTCGCCCGTCAGCACCGACTCGTCGAGACGCAGATCCGATGCCTGCACCAGCTCGCCGTCCGCTACCACCTGATCGCCTGCCTTCAATCGCAGGAGATCGCCGGGGACGACCTCGGAGGTGGCCAGCTCTCGCTCCACGCCTCCGCGCACAACCGTGGCGCGTGGAGCGACGAGCGACGCGAGGCGATCGAGGGCCCGCTTGGCGCGCGACTCCTGCGTGATGCCGATCGTCGCATTGGCCACGATGACCCCCAGGAACAGGGCGTCGCGGACATCCCCGAATATCAGCGTGACAGCGCCGAACGCCGCGAGTATCGCGTTGAACACCGTCAGCACGTTCGCTCGCACGATGCTCGCGTAGGAGCGGCTCGTCCGCGGCTTGCGCGCGCGCCCACGGGTCGCGAGGCGGGCAGCCGCCTCGGCCTCGCTCAGCCCGCCGTGCGTGATTGTGCTCCTTGGAGTCCCCGTGCGTCCTCGCGCCCCTGACTTGCAGTGGTCCCAGCGTGCTCGTCCACGTCACCAAGGGTGCCGACTCCGCGGGGCACCACGAGGACCGAGCAGCGTGCCTCGTTGACCACCCGTCGTGAGACGCTTCCGAGCAGGACGCTCTTGAGTGGTCCGTAGCCACGCGAGCCGAGCACGAGCAGGTCGAGGTGCTCGCTCTGCTCGACCAGCGCGTCAGCGGTCTGACCCCGCACGATCTCAGTTCGGACGGAGAGGTCCTTGCGCAGCGGAGCTGCCGCCTGCTCCAGGCGCTCCTCGACCTCTGCGCGAACCGCCTGGAAGTAATCGGGGTCCATATAGCTCGTGGCCGCGAGCGGGAGCGCGCGAGTGGTGAGGTGGGCGGCCCAGAGGAGACGGAGCTCGGCGCCGGCGCGACCGGCCAGCAGACCGGCTACGAGCAGCGCGTCATGCGCGGCGGCACCATCGTCGAAGCCAACGCCCACCTTCTCGATGTGGAAATCGCGGGTGCCCGCCAGGCCGGCGGGCGCGACCGCGACGGCGCAGGGAGCCGCATCCAGCGCCTCCTGGGTCACCGTGCCGAGCAGCATGCGCCCGATCGTGCCGCGATGGCTCGCTCCGACGACGATGATCTGCGCCCGCTCGCGTTCGGCTTCGCCGTGAAGCGCGCTCGCCGCGGACGGCGAGGGTACGGTGCGAAACTCGACTTCGTCCTTGACCGCGAGCGCGGCTTCCGCCCGCTCGACGACGCTCTTGCGCTCGCTGGCGTCCATCGGCTCGGCCGTTCCCGGCGCCCACAGCCACTGCTCTGGGGTGTAGGCGATGGCCACGACGAGCCCTGTCGAGAGCGTCGCCGCGAGCGCCTCACCGAGCGCGAGCGCGTCATACCCATGCTCCGATCCGTCAAAGCCGACGACGATTGGCTGGGGCATTTTTCGATCTCCTTTGGCACGCCGGCGTCGTGGAACTGTTGGTTTCAACTCGATCCTAGGCCGTCGCGTGGCACCGTGCGACCGTAATTGCCACGAGCGCAAGTCAGAGGTTCTCCGTAGCCGGTCGGCTGCGGAGAAGAGCTTGTCGCTGTCGGTCACACGGTCTGTCGAGAGCGCGACGATCGGAGCGAGTAGGCAGCCCGATGCACGAGCCTCACGCACGGCGCGTGGACTACTACGGACCGCGCATGAGGTCGCGCCCCGATGTGTGGCCCCTGCCCGCCCAATAACGTCGATCGAGCCTTCCCGATAAAGCACACAGAAGGAGAAAGTCATGCCTGGAGCACTGATGCGTTGGGAACCTTTGGCGGAGCTCGGCGAGCTGCGCAGTCGGTTCGATCACATCTTCAACGAGCTGACCGACGGCCGCCAGCGCGAGTGGACACCGGCGATCGACGTGGAGCGCGACAACGGCAACCTGGTGGTGCGCGCCGATGTCCCCGGAATCAAACCCGAGGAGGTCAAGATCGAGATCGAGGATGACATCCTCACGGTTTCGGGCGAGCACGAGGAGCGCACCGAGCAGAAGGACAAGCACTTCCTGCGGCGCGAACGCCGGTATGGGTCCTTCTCGCGCTCGATGGCGTTGCCGCACGGCGTCGAGGCCAAGAAGATCAAGGCCAAGACGCATGACGGTGTCGTCGAAGTGACGGTGCCGCTACCGAAAGAGGCCAAGAGGGAGACGGTCAAGATCACGCCGACCGCCGCTTGACGGCTGCTCGGTCCTGAGCCGGCCCCGACCTCTCCCCGCCGGGGCTGGCCCAGGCGGGTCTTGGCGCCCCCGCGGATCCTGCCCCGTCATCCGAGGTCGGCGGCCGGCTGGGCTGCCGCATGGCCTGCGTGGGTGGCAACGCAAACGCCGCCACGCAGGTTCTGCCTATTGCCTCAAGCGGTCTGGAGGTAGACCTGTCCGTCCGGCAGGCCTCCCGGGGGGTGCACCGCTGCCACGGTCGCGTTGTACTGGTCCTCTGTTGCGCCGGGCCAGAAGTGCGTGATCAGATATGCCATCGTCGGCTCCCTTCCGTCGTGTCAGTCGAGCCTACGCGATGAGAGGCTGGCGCTATGAAGGTCGGATGCAGGGATAGTCGGCCGCCGGGACGCTCGCCGGGATCTTGCGGGTGAGCTGCAGCATCGCTCGCATGCATCTGTGGCCGCGGTCTGAGGTTGCGCCAAACATGTTCGGGCAGCCGCCGGGGATCACGCTGACGCCATGTTCGCGGCAGTACGCGATCGCCTTCTCCGACACGCTGCCGGGCCCAAGACCGCGGTGCAGCCAGACGCGGGGCACACCTGCGCTCACGCAGTCGACCACCACGCCCTCGGCGGCTTCGGGCGTCGTGACGACTACGACGCCGTCGACGCCTCCGGGTATCGTCGTGACCGCCGCGTATGCGCGATCGCCCTCCACCTGCTCGGCGTTCGGGTTGACGGCGAAGACCTCGTGGCCTGAGTCCCGCAGTCGCCGGTAGATCAGGTTCGCGGGCTGCTTGGCGTCTCGCGAGACACCGGCGACAGCGATCCGTCGCTGCGCGAGGAACTCATCGGCCGCCTGGCGGAGCGTGCTCATGCGCCGGCTCCCTCGCTCGCGGCCGTGGTCGTCCTCAGCGACGGAGCCTCCGGCTCCGCGGGCTCTTCAGGCCCCATGTCGAGGCGGAACGGGGGATACTCGTCGCGCATCAGAGCGGCGTATGCCGCCACGCGGTAGATCCAGCGGTTCATCCCCATGACGAAGTCGAATATGCCTCGTGGGTAGCGGTCACAGAACAGCAACGAAGCCGCGGCGAACAGAACGAGTGCGCCGATCAAGCCGGGGGACGAAGTGTCCACGCCCCAGCCCCCGGCGAAGATGCCGATGACGATGTACTGCGGGATCGCGAGCAGCCACCACTTGACGAGCACCAGGCCTCGGGACAGGCGCTCGGGGTAGTCGATCTCGAGGGTGGCCGGATAGTCGTCCACCTCCGCCAGCGTGAACGGCGGGTAGCGATCGGTGCCCAGGGCGCTGTAGGAGTAGAAGCTCACCCGCCAGGTCCACCGCAGCACGCCGAGATTGAAGTCGAAGATCCCGCGCGGGTAGCGCTCGTTGAGCAGGATCGCGACCAGCGCCACCGCGCTCAGGGCGACGAACGCGATCCACAGGAAGGCCAGGACGACGATGTGGGGGATCACCAGCAGCCACTTCACGAGCCACAGCCAGCGGTTCAGCGGAGGATCGAGTCGACCTTCGACGCGGACGGGATTCCGGGCACCGGTGGACATCGTGACTCTCACGCTCGCGCAACTGTTGCGAGCCGGCATCGGTGTCAACCCGCAGCCTGGCCTCGGCCAATGTCACCGCCGCGCAGTAGTTGTCCGCATCGGCCTTCCTCGATGGGCCTGGCGGGGATCGCTTCCCCTCAGCCAGGACGCGGAGCAGACCTGCTCCGCCTGACGCACTCTGGACAGAGTCCGTCAGCCCCCTGCTCAAAGCCTGGCCACCGTGACCTGAGCAGCTCCTGTACTCGGCGTGCGGCCACGTCGAGTGGAAGCGTGCAGCCGCAGCCGCGGCATAGGGGCCGTGGCGCGCGCGCCAACTCCATCGCCCCGGACTCCAGTCGCGCGACGTCGAGTCCGCCGCGGACGGAAATGACGTGCTCGGGGCATGCGCTGACGCAGAGCGCGCATGCAGTACAGAAGCGCGGGTCGTGAGTGAGAACGACCTCCCCATCGGTTTCGTCGAGCTCGAGCGCGCGTGTCGGGCAAGCGACCGCGCACGAGCCGCAAAGGGTACAACCGGTCCCGTCGACGGAGAGCAGGCCGAGCGGTGACGCCGGATCGTCGACGGGACCGGTCTCGGCCGAGGGCAGCCGTGCGAGAGCCTCCACCGTAGCGTTCGGCTCGGTGAGGACGATTCCGGCGGGGAGAGCGGTGCGCGCAAGAGACTCGAGCATCGGCAGCTCGTCGGTTGGGCACAGGAGATCGACGCGTTGCGTGGCCATCCGGTCGCCGAGGCTCATCAGAACGGCTTGGCAGAAGTTGACCAACGTGGATGAGCTGCTGCAGCAGTCGCCAGCGCACGGCACGAGGCGCACGGCGGCGGCGCCCCCGCCGAGTACCTGAAGGATCCAGCCCGCCGACACGGGTGTGAGCGCGGGAAGCTCGACTTCCGCCCATGTCGCCGGCAGCCGGTCGGCTACTGGTCCGCCAGGATGAGCGGATCGCGCAGCTTGAGCGGCGCCTGAATCGCAGTTCGCGTAGCTCGTCGGCTCCACCGAGCTCGGATGCGCCGGGTGAGCGGCCAGCGCGCGGCAAGGATCGCTCGGGACGTGTGCGGGGCGCCCAGCCGGGGCACGAGGGTCACGGCCGCGAGCTGCTGCCGCTGTGCGCGGTGGATGAGGTCGTCGGTTACATCTCTTTGAGGTCCGCAATTCGGAGAGCCGCTTGACGGTGACTCAGCAGGGCACGCCTACGAGATTGCCCGAGAAAATACGAGGCAAGCCTCTCCGTGGATCACAGCGTCGGAGAGCAGGCGGGCGATCTGGAACACGACCCCCGGCGGGAGTCCCAGTTCGGCTATGCTGTCGGACCCAGAGCAGCCCCGTGACCTGGCTTTCGCCGTGAGAAGGAGGAGAAGCCCATGAAGCTCAGATTGATCGGATCATTCGTATGCCTTTTTGTGGTCAGTCTGTCGGGTACAGCTCTGGCGTCCCCTAGAACCGGCTCAATCAGCATTCCAGGAGGTGAGCCTCTAAGGAATGGGGGGACGGCTGGTCAAGATATGACACGGGTAGCTGGTACTTACTCGCCAGAAACAGGACTCTTCCGGGTAGTCATTCGGTTTGCCGCCCCTGTTGGTAGTTCTAAACCAGCCATAATTACGGTCCATCTTCGAACTGATCCCAGTGGCTCCTGTAGCCACTATTTTGATGATAGCGATCTTCTTAGCGACACCTCACCGGAAGCTTCATCTCCGCTAGGGACACACAAGACAGTGAGCGCTGACAAGTACGAAATCACTCTTGAAGATCAACAGCAGCCAAATCGCGACTATAGATGCATTTTCGTTACGATCGGTATGGGTAACGCGGTATACGATAAGCTGTCTCCTCCTCTGTACTTTGAAGGCTTCCTTACGTTCAAGTCCCGGCCTGTCAACACGGTCCTCCCGAAAATCAAAGGCAAGACCAGCCCAAAGGGTAAGATAGTAAGTAATCATGGCGGCTGGAAGGGGACCTCCCCTATAACCTATAGATATCAATGGATGAGCTGTAACAAGAAAGCCACGCGGTGTCAGGCGATTCGGGACGCAACGAAAAGTGTCTTGCTTATTCGCTCACAGTATGTTGGGCATCGCCTGAAGGTTATTGTTACTGCCGTCAATGCTGTTGGTATGACAAGCGCTACCAGTAAGGCGACTGCCGTTATCAAAACGTAGCTGACGGAAGGGGCTGGAAGCGGACGGCCCAGGGTGCAAATATGTGGTTCAAGCGGTCGGAACTGGACGCTTGGCGCAAAGCGGGCGGTGCGCGTTCGCGGGCCTTCTCATCCGGCTAGCGCTTCCAAAATGCTTCCACGGACCTCCAGGAGCAGTACTTTGGGGACAGTAGACCTTATGGGCGCGGCGGGTTTCGAACCTGCGACCTCTCGCGTGTGAAAAAGAGCCCCACCTCGGCTGATTTGGCCCGTTCTCCCTGCAAATCCCGGGCCACCCCGGTCTCAGGCCGATCTCCGGAAACCGGCTGAATTGGGCTCATTTCGGCTGGGTTTAGGCCCATGGGCTGCTCCATGGGCCTAAACCCAGCCGTCTTGAGCTGAGAGCGTTTGCGCCGGCAGACCGGCGGCTGCTTCATGTCGTCGGTGCCGCACGTTCAGCGGCCGAGCTGGTCGGGGTCGTCGTCGATCGCCGTTGACTCGACGTCAGCCGGACGCACACCGCGGTCGCGTGACGCGAAGCGTCCTGCCGTTGCGGCGAAGCTCATCACGCGGCCGGCGTAACGGCGCGATATCCAGCGGCGCGTCAATGTTCGGGTGGGCGGAAACAGAAGCAGTGCGCCGAGGACATCGGTCACAAACCCAGGCACCACGAGCAGCGCGCCGCCGAGAAATCCGAGTGCCCCGTCGATCGCGGCACGGCCGGGTGCGCGATGCTCAGACACCGCCAGTGAGACGCGCCCGATCGCCGAGCGTCCTTGGATGCGCAGGAGCCACGCGCCGAGCACCGAGGTCCCAAGCAGCAAGACGACCGCCAGAAGCCAGCCAATCGCACGTCCGACCTCAATGAAGACGAACACCTCGACAACGGGCACTCCGATCAGGACAAGCACGAACATCTCAGCAGCGAGCCTACGCGTCCCAGCGTGACGTCCCGACCTCCGCGACGTCAGACCAATTCAGGGATGACCACGAAGAGCAGCTCGCTGCTATCCCGGCAAGGGCGGGCGAGGGCGCCAGCTGGCTGGCTGAGACGGGGCATTGGGAGCTAATCCCGGACGACGGGCTGCCGCGATACGCAGAGCGCGCTCCGTCCGAGCCACAAAGACGAGCGGCAGCGCTGCCTCGAGAGACATCCCTGAACACTCGCTCAGGCCAGTGTGGCCTTCAACTTCCAGCGGCGCCTTATCGATGCGTTGCAGGGCCTGCTCGAAGAAGAGGCCAATGCCTCGAGACTCGATCTCCCCGTCGACCTGCACGAGCTGGCTTACGTCATCGTGCGCGTCATCGAGTCCTACGTCTATCTCGACCTCATCGCTGGCGAGCGGTCAGAACTCGAGCGCGCCGCCGAGCCGGTCGCCATGATCGGCGTACCTCCCTATCGGCTGGTTGGCACCTCTGTAACTGCGGCCCGCCAAGGTCGCAGCGGAGGGAGATCGTCACGATACGCACGCAGTACGTCCCCGCTGCTATCGCTCGCTCTCGCCCAGGACGAACCCCTGCTGGTCAGCCACGTTGGCAGCCGAGCAGCATACGTCCACAGGACGCGCTCTTAGCTAACGAGCATTCTCGGGCTTGTCGATCCCGGTAAACGACGACGTCCGGTCAACCGCCAAAGGGAAACGATCCATGTCGAGCACAGTAGACCAGCACAGCCACACCGTCGAGCTCGCCGCCGAGGCACTGCTGCGCGAGCACCCCGACGCCCTCGTGTGCGGGCTGGCAAGCGATGGGCTGATCGTGGGGATCCCGAAGTCCGTGCCGCTGTGGGGCCAGGCGGCGATTGAGGGACGGGCGGCTTACGACGTCGTCGTGGCGGCGGATCGAAAAGCGATGGTCGACGTCTGGCTGCGTGCCAAACGAGTGGGGGCTGGCGAAGGGAAGGTGCGCATGCTCAAGAGACCCTCTCGCTGGATGACACTGCACTTCCTCAACCTCCTAGAGGCCGACAACATCATGCTGTGCATCCTGATCCCGACGGACGAGGAGGCCGACGAGGAGGTAGCCAGCGAAGAGCCGCAGGCCGCGGCGCCCCGCTTCTCCACCCTCCTTGAGGACGAGGGCGGCACCGTCTTGGACTCCGACGAGGCGTTCACGCAGATGTTCGGATACACAGCCGCGGAGCTGATCGGCCAGCACGTGCTCGACCAGATCCACCCCGACGACCAGGCGCGAGCGGTGGAGGGGTGGCTCACGATGCTCTCGACGCGCCGGACCCATCAGATGCGCTGCCGTCGTAAGCGCAAGGACGGGAGCTGGATGTGGATCGACACGACCCTGCACAACTTCCTCAATCAGCCGGATCGCAACCACGTGCTGGTTGAAATCATTGACGTCTCGGCGGAGATGGCAGCGCTTCAGGAGCTGGAGAAGCGTGCAACGATCGACACCCTCACTCAGTGTTCCAACCGACACTCGATCCTGGGTGAGCTCGAGCGTGAGCTCGAGCAGGGCGACTCGGCCCACACGGCTGTCATCTACCTCGATCTCGACGGCTTCAAGGCCGTCAACGACACCCTCGGCCACGCCGCTGGCGACGAGCTGCTGGTCTTGGTCGCGGAGCGTCTGACGGTAGCGAGTCGCGACGGCGACGATATCGGCCGCCTGGGAGGCGACGAGTTCCTCGTGCTGCTGCGAGGTATCCCGGGGCCCGATGTAGCCATGCACGCAGCACAGCGGATGTGCGAGGCGATCGGCAACAGCTTTGAGCTCTCTTCTGGGACCGCCGAGTTGCGGGCGAGCGCCGGGGTCGCCTGCGCCGACACTGACGCACGCACAGGCGAGGAGCTAGTGCAGCGTGCCGACGCGGCCATGTACAGATCAAAGGATCAAGGACAGGGGCTGCCGGTGCTTGCGGAGGGACCGCACAGGCCGTAGCCGCCGGGTGCGCAGCCCGGCCACGCAAACCGAGTCCTCGCCGTCGTCATCGTTTCTTCCAACGACTCCCCAGGTCCATCGCCATCGGCGCCGCGGCCATCGCGATCGGGGGCGGTGCCTACGGCATCGTCAGCGCAACCGCCAGCACCGGCGCAGGTACCGCGACAACAGTGGCGCTCACCTCGGCAGCATCAGTGCGACCCCTCCACGGCGGCGGGGGATCCAATGCTCGGTCTGGACCGGCCGCAGGCGGATCAGTCGGCACGGTGAACAGCGTGTCCACTTCGGGCTTCGGACTGTTGACGTCAGCAGGTCAGAAGGTGTCTGTCAAGGAGACGTCGTCCACGACATACGAGAAAGGCACAAAGCCGGCGTCGGCGAGCGCCGTTGCCAACGGCGACACCGCCCTCGTGCTAGCCCGCATTCGCCAGTAGCGCTGGGGGCGGGGTGATGCGGGAGGTCTGGAACGTCCGCCTGGGCGGGGAGGATTGCGGTTACGAGGCCGGCAATCC
>JADGPK010000057.1 GCA_017882445.1 Solirubrobacteraceae bacterium | reverse complement strand
GCTGTGGGTCGAGGAGGTGCCGTTCTCCGACGGAACGGTCGGCTATGCGACGGACGGCACACCGGTCGACTGCGTGAGGCTGGCCAGCCTCGGGATCGTCGAGGGCTTCGAGGCCGGCCTGGTGGTCGCCGGCATCAACCACGGCGCGAACCTGGGCGATGACATCACCTACTCGGGCACCGTGGCAGCTGCGCTCGAGGGGGTCGTTCTCGGGCTTCCGGCGATCGCGGTCTCCCAACAGTCCCGAGCGGGGGCGCTCGACTACCGCTTCGACGGCGGCTTCGGCTTTGACACCGCGGCGGCGTTCGTTGGTCGCCTGGTCGAGCGGATCGAGGACGTGCCGCTGCCGGCCAGGACGCTGCTGAACGTCAACGTGCCCGCGGGCGAGCCCAGCGGCGTCGAGGTGACGAGCCTCGGCAAGCGCATCTACCGTGACGAGCTGAAGCTCGACAGCGAGGAGGAGCACCGTCGCCGCTACTGGATCTACGGCTCCGATCCGGGCTTCCACGACGAGCCGGGCACCGATCTGGCCGCCGTTGCGGCGGGACGCGTGGCGGTGACGCCGATCCACTTCGACCTGACCGACCGGCCGAGTCTCGAGGCGCTCAGGCGCTTCGATCTGGAGGAGCTGCTCGCGTCACCGATCGGTCGGCGACGGCCCGGTCGAGATCGGCCAGCACACGACGCCGTTCCGTGAGCGCAGCCGGCGGGAAACCGATCAGCAGAGCGCCGGAGTCGGTCGAGGGCGGCGATTCGAAGGACGGCGCGGCCGAGCCGCCGCGGGAGGCGCTCGAGCGGGCGGGCGAGCTGCGGGAGGTGCTCGACTACCATGCGCGTCGCTACTACGTGCTCGACGATCCGGAGATCGGCGACGAGGAGTACGACAGGCTGCTGGACGAGCTGCGCGAGCTCGAGAGCCGCCACCCCCAGCTGCTCACCGACGACTCGCCCAGCCGGCGGGTCGGAGGAGCGCCGGTGGACCGCCTGGAGAAGGTCGAGCACCTCGAGCCGATGCTCTCGCTCGGCAACGTCCGCACGGAGGCCGAGCTGCGGGCATGGGTTGAGCGGATGCGCAACCACCTGGCGCGCGAGGGGATTGCCGAGCCGCGCTTCACGTTCGTGGTGGAGCCGAAGATCGACGGCCTGGCGATCAGCCTGGTCTATCGCGACGGGGTGCTCGAGCGGGGCGCGACGCGCGGCGACGGGCAGATCGGGGAGGACGTGACGCACAACCTGCGCACGATCGGCGCGATACCGCTGCATGTCAGCGACGCGCCCCCATTGGTGGAGGTGCGCGGCGAGGTGTACATGTCGCTGGCCGACTTCACGGCGCTGAACGAGCGCAGGGCCGAAGCGGGCGAGTCGACGTTCATGAACCCGAGGAACTCGGCCGCTGGCACCATCCGCCAGCTCGATCCGGCGGATGCGGCCAAGCGGCCGCTTTCGATCTGGTGCTATCAGGTGGGCGTTGCCGATGGCCTGTCGTTCAAGTCGCACTCGCAGGCGCTCGAATGGCTGCGCGAGCACGGGTTTCGCGTCAACAGCGGCATTCAGCTGCTGGGCAGCGAGGATGAGGTGATCAGCCAGTGCCTGGAGTGGGAGCGGCGCAGGGGAGCGCTCGACTTCGAGATAGACGGTGTGGTCGTGAAGGTCGACGACCTCGAGCTGCAGCGCAGGCTAGGGGCGGTCGGACGAGATCCGCGCTGGGCGGTGGCGTGGAAGTTCCCGCCGACGACCGCGCTGACGACGCTCGAGAAGGTGATGTGGAACGTGGGCAAGTTCGGCGACCTGCGTCCCTATGCGGTGCTCGAGCCCGTGTCCGTCGGCGGGGTGACGATCAGGCTCGCGACCCTGCACAACGAGGAGGACATCGTGCGCAAGGACATCCGCGCGGGCGAGGAGGTGATCGTGGTGCGCGCCGGTGACGTGATCCCCCAGGTGGTCTCGCCGGCGCCGCACGTCGTTGAGCGCGAGGACCGCCCGCCGCCGCCCGCGCCGCCCGCGCGGTGTCCCTACTGCCACACCGAGACGTTCAAGCCCGTGGACAGCGTCTTTACGAAGTGCCCCAACCGCGACTGTCCGGCGCGCTCATGGCAGCTGCTCAAGCATTTCGTCTCGCGCGGGGCAATGGACATCGAGGGCCTCGGCGAGAGGCAGGTGGCGATGCTCCAGGAGCGCGGCCTCGTCACGACCGCCGGCGACTTCTATCGCCTCGGCGAAGAGCAGCTGGTCGGGCTCGAGGGCTTCGGTGAGATCTCGGCGCGCAACCTGCTCGCCGCCATCGAGGCCTCGAAGGAGCGACCGTTCGGGCGTGTCCTGTTCGCGCTCGGAATCGAGGAGGTGGGCGAGGTGACGGGGCGCAACCTCGCACAGCGCTTCCGCGACATCGACGCGCTGCTCACGGCCACGCCGGAGCGGATCTCAGAGACGCCGGGGGTGGGGGAGAAGATGGCCGAGGCGATCGCCGGCCAGCTCGCCGATGAGCGCATGCAGAGGCTGATCGAGGACCTTCGCGGGCTCGGCCTGCGCTTCCACGAAGAGGGCGCGCCGCCGTCGGAGGGCCCGCTGGCCGGCAAGACGCTCGTGCTCACGGGCAGCCTGCCCGAGTGGTCGCGGGAGGCGGCGACCGAGCGGGTCACGGCCGCCGGAGGCCGCGTTGTCGGGTCGGTGTCCAAGAAGACCGACTATGTGGTCGCCGGGGAGAGCCCCGGGTCCAAGCTCGCCAAGGCCGAGCGGCTGGGAGTGCCGGTGCTCGACGAGGCAGGCCTGCGCGCCCTGCTGTCCGGGTAGCCGTCTACGGGCCTGGCCCTGAGGCGGCGATCGTGATCGCCATGTGGTCCTGGAACGTGTGCGCCGCTGCGATGGAGATGCCGTCGGTGAAGATGGCGAAGGCGAGCAGATGCCCGTCGGCGGACTGGCAGTAGCCGACGAGGTTCGACACGCCGGTGAGGGTGCCGGTCTTGCCCTCGCAGCGCCCGGCGGCGCCTGTGTGGCGCATGCGCAGCGCGAGCGTCCCGGTGCGCCCGGCGACGGCCAGGTGTTCGCGCAGCACCGCGCCGACGGGTGTCGGGGCGAGCCCGACCAGCAAGTCGGCCACCTGGTAGGGGGAGGTCCGGTCGGCAGGCGAGAGGCCCGAGCCGTCGAGAACGCGCGGGTGGAAGCCGAGCACCGCGGAGATCGTCCTGGCCACCACGGCGGCGCCCGCAGGCGTGCTCCCGGCGCCGCCGTAGCGGGCGCCGAGATCCTTCAGGAGCGTCTCGGCGAAGAAGTTGTCAGACGGCGGCAGCATCAGGCCCAGCAGTTCGGCGACGGTCGGTGACAGCACGCGCGCGAGCAGGGTCGCCCCGGCGGGTGCGCTCGCCGCTCCGGCTGGGCCGCGGATGCTGACGCCGTCGGCCTTCAGGGCTACCCACAGCCTGCGGGCGGCGTAGGCGGCGGGCGCGTGCGCCCCCTTTTCCGAGCCGGTCGCGCCGCGGTCGAACGCCAGTGCGCTGAGCGTGCCTTCGAGGAACGGGTCGAGCGCGTAGCCGCTGGAGGGCTCGCCGCGCAGCGAATCGAGATAGGACTCGTCTCCCTCGATCGAGCCGACGATGTGGTGGATGCCGTCGACGCGCACGAGCTGGGCGACGAGCTCAGACACGCTCGCGCCCTCACCGCGGTAGTGCGCGCGGATGAACGAGCTGCTGCCGAAGGTCGGATCTCCGCCGCCGCGCAGGTAGAGGTCGCCTTCCCACACGCCGCCGGGCTGCAGGCGCCCGGCGCCGAGGACGGTGGTTTCCAGATGCTCGGAGGCACCCATCTGCTCGAGTGCGGCGGTCGCCGTGTAGAGCTTCTGCACCGATGCGGGCGGGCGCAGTGCGGTGGCACGTTCGGAGAAGAGCGCCCGTTTGGCGGTGACGTCGTAGACATAGGCGCCATCGTGCGGCCCCGCCAGCGCGAGCTGGTGGCTGAGGTCGGCCTGGAGTTCGGGCAGGCCGCCGGCGGCGCTCGCCATGGGGGGCACCAGTGTGCCCAGCAGGCAAAGTCCGCAGAGCAGAATCAGCAATCTGGAAGGCGGTTTCTGCTGCACGCGCAACTAGAATGTCCCTGTCATGGGCAAGGTTGTCAAGCTGGAAGCGACGGTCAAGGGTAGGGCGCGTGCCCGGCGTGCGGCCGCGCGCGGCGTCGGGCGACCGGCATCGGTTGACCGCCGCAGACGGCCCAGGCGCGACAAGACGGCGCTCGTTCTGGGCGGCGGCGGATTCACGGGCGGGGTCTATGAGATCGGCGCGCTGCGGGCGATCGACCTGCTCGCGGTCAACAGCACGGTCAACAACTTCGACGTCTATGTGGGCACCTCCGCTGGTTCGTTCATCGCGGCGCTGTGCGCAAACGGGGTGACCCCAGAGGAGATGATGAGGGTGGTCACCCGTCAGGGCAAGCTCCCCTTCAAGGACGTCGACCTCGGGGATCTGCTGCAGCTCAACCTGCTCGAGTTCGTACGCAAGGGCGCGCTGATGCCACTGCGCGCCGCCTCGCTCATCCGCCAGGTGCTCTCCCAACCGGGCGGCGTGTCGGGCATGGACATCCTCATGGGGCTGGCCGACAATCTCCCTTCGGGCTTCTACACAGGTGCCGGCATCGAGAGCTACCTGCGCACGGTCCTGAGCGAACCGGGGCGCAGCGACAGCTTCGGGGACCTGGACTGCGAGCTCTATCTCACGGCCACCGACCTCGATACCTGTGAGCGGGTCGTGCTGGGGATGGATGGAGAGGGGGACGTGCCGATCTCCACGGCCGTGCGCGCGTCGGGGGCGCTGCCGATGGTCTACGCACCGGTGCGCGTCGACGACCGCGACCTGATCGACGGAGGGATCGTCTCGACGACCAACCTCGACATCGCGATCCAGGCGGGAGCGAAGCTCGTGCTGGTCATCAACCCGATCGTCCCGTTTGTAAACGACTTCTCGACGACCGTCAACACGCTGCACGGCAAACGCCCGCGGCGGGTCTCGGACATGGGCTTCGCGCAGATCGGCTACCAGGTCTTCAAGCTGGTGGCCCATCAGCGCCTGCACGAACTGGCCAAGGGCTGGGAGGAGCGCTATCCCGGCGTGGACATCGTCCTGATCGAGCCGGACCCCACCGACGAGCTGATGTTCCAGACCTCGATGATGAGCTTCACCTCGCGTGTGGAGATCGCCCGCCATGGCTTTGAGTCGGTGACCAAGAAGCTGGCGGGCGAATACGACCGCTACCAGGACGTGGCCGAACGCCATGGGCTTGAGATCTCCGCCAAGCGCGTCCGGCAGGTCGTCGAACATTTCGACGAGAAGCACGAGGAGGTCAGCGCCTGGCGGAAAATCCTCGAGGGCACGACCGGGGCGCTGCTTCGCCAGGCGGGTTCGGCCAGCTGATCTGACCCGCTCGCCTACAGCGCCTTGTCGACCGCAGCAAGCAGGCGGTCGCTGGCGCCGGGTGAGAACAGCGCGATGCGTACGTGTCGAGGCTCGCCCAGCGCGTCTCCGGCGGCCACGAGCACGCCGGCGCGAGCCAGGCGGGCCGCGAGCTCGGCACCGTCCAAGGAGGGGTGCTCGGCCCAGAGGAAGTTGGCCTGGGAGTCGCTCAGGACGAATCCTCGCCTGTGCAGCTCCTCGGCCAGGCGTGGACGCTCTGAGCTGATCGAGCGGACGCGGCGCTCGATCAGCTCAGAACAGCTGCGCAGCGCCTCGAGGGCGCCGGCCTGGGAGACCTCCGAGACACCCAGGTCTGGCTCGAGCTCGGCCAGCAGGTCCTCGGAGCTCGGGCCGCCGATCGCGTAGCCGACGCGCAGTCCCGCAAGGCCCCAGGCCTTTGAGAAGCTGCGGAACACCAGCAGGCGCGGATGGTTCTCCAGCAGGGCGAGCGAGGAGCTGGTCGGCTGTGCGTCTGAGAACTCCACGAGCGACTCGTCGAGCAGCACGGCGACGCCGTCGGGCAGGCCTGCGAGCAGCCGCTCGAGCTCTGAGACCGGGAGGAGCTCGCCGGTGGGGTCGTTTGGGCTCGCGAGCGCGATCACGCGGACATCCGGCTCGTGCGCGGCCTCGAGCAGGGCGTCCACCCCTCCGGACACGCGCACCGCGCGACCATGCGCTCGGCGGGCCATGAGCGGATACAGCGGGTAGGAGGGCCACGGCGTGAGCAGCTGCTGGCCGGGCTCGATCAGGGCTCGCGCGGCGGCGTTGAGCAGCTCCGCGGCGCCGTTGCCGAGGATCAGCCGGCCGGCGTCCACGCCATGGCGCTCGGCCAGCTCGTTGCGCAGATCCGCGCCGGCGATGTGCGGGTAGCGATGCAGCCCGCGGCGGGCGACGTAGGTGATCGCGTTGACGATCCGCGGGTGCGGCAGCTCCGGCCAGGTGGTTTGCGAGAGATCCAGCGTCTGCACCCTGGTGAGCGCCTTGCGCTTGCGCTCCGCCGCGTCCTCGCGCAGACCCTCGTTGACCTCCTCCTCGGACATCCCTTCAAATTGGCGGTAATAGTCGAGAAGGCCCATGGCTATGGCCCCGTTCTATCAGCGATTCTCGAGCGTGGGCCGCGATGCGGCGGGGCGAAGCGGCGCGTGCCCCTCACATGCCCCCATTGCCCGAGAAGGTGCTCGAGCCGGGTCCGTGGATGATCAGGAACCACACGCCGAAGATGAGCGCGCCGACGGCGGCGGTGACCGCGAATATCCGGCCGAGCACCCCCGTGCGCTGATCGTGCCCGGCTGCCCGGCGTACCAGGATCCATGCGTTGTCGAGGCGGCGCAGGAGCGAGAGCGTGCCGAACAGCAGCGTGAACAGTCCGAGAAACGAGACGAAGATGCCCAGGCCCACGCTTCCCGATAGGTAGTCGGCCTCGGAACCGAGCCACAGGCAGGCGAGTGGAATCGGGCCCCAGCAGAGCAGGCTGATCAGGGTGATGGCGGTGAGCAGCACGCCGGCCAGGGAGCCGTCGATACGCTGGCGCAGCTCACCTCCGCGCTGCGGCAGCGCGCGGAAGCGTACGGGAGCCGTGCCGGGGCGGCGCCCGACGAACAGACCGCCGTTATCGGAGGGGTCGCTCCGCATCTCATGCCATGTTCGCAGCTAAACGGACGGGCGCCGGTCAGCTGCCGTAGAGCGCGTCGAACACGTCGGCATATTTCTCGTTGACCACTTTGCGCTTGACCTTCAGCGTCGGAGTCAGCTCGCCGGTGGGCTGGGAGAGGTCGTGGTCGAGGATGGCGAACTTCTTGACCTGCTCCACCTGTGCGTATTTGGCGTTCGCGCGGTCGATCTCGTGCTGGATCAACTCGTGGATCGCAGGGTCGCGCGACAGGGAAGGAATGTCCTCTGCCAGCCCGTGCTCGCGGGCGTATATCGGGATCTCTTCCTCGTCGAGCGTGATCAGCACGACGGGATACGCACGCTGGTCGCCGTGCATCACGGCCTGGGAGATCCAGCGGCATTGCTTTAGGTCGTTCTCGATGTTCGCCGGCGTGAGGTTCTTTCCGCCAGCGGTGATGATGATGTCCTTCTTGCGTCCGGTGATCGACAGGTAGCCGTCCTCGTCGATCGAGCCGAGGTCGCCGGTGTGCAGCCACCCGTCCTCGATGGCGCCAAAGCTGGTGGGAGCATGGTTGTGATAGCCGCCGAAGATGTTCGCGCCCTTGATCAGGATCTCTCCGTCCGCGGCGATCTTCAGCTGTACGCCCGGCAGCGCCCGCCCGACGGTTCCCAGGCGATGGTGCTCGACCGTCGAGAACGTCGCCGCGGTGGCCGTCTCGGTCATGCCGTAGCCCTCGAGCACCGGCACGCCGCAGGCGAGGAAGAACTCGAGGATCTCCCGGGCGATCGGCGCCGCGCCGCTGGTCGCTTGGCGCACGCTCCCGCCGAAGATCGCGCGCACGTTCTTGAACAGCGCCTCGTCGGCTTCCTCGAACGGCGCCCGCAGCTCCTCGGGAACCTCTTCGCCGCGGTTCATCATCTCGCGCACCTTCACACCGAGCTCGATCGCCTCCTGGGCGCGTCGCTGCTCCTCAGGGGGCATCGCCTCGATCGCCCCGTGGGCGAGCGTGTAGATCTTCTCGAACACGCGGGGCACCGAGGGCAGGTAGGTCGGTTTGACCTCCATCAGCTCGGGAATGATCTGCTTGGTGTCGCCACCGAAGTAGGCGAGCGTGTCGCCGAGGTCGAACGTCAGGAGCTGGATGAGCAGCGCGTAGGAGTGGGCGAGCGGCAGATACAGGTAGACGACCTCGTCGTCGTGGATCCCGCTGGCCTCTCCGAGCATTTCGATGATCGCCGTGTAGTTGCCGTGGGTGAGCACACATCCCTTCGGCGGACCGGTCGTGCCGGATGTGTAGATGAACGTGAAGGGGTCCTCAGGACGCACGGCGGAGCGGCGCGCCTGTAGCTGCTCAGGGGAGCGTCCGCGCCCACGCTCGCGGACCTCGTCGAGCGTGATCGCGCCCAGGGGGGCCTCGGTCGCAGTCGTGGAGGCGCCGTTGCTGGAGGGCTCACCCGCCGGCGGGTCGATCACGATGACCGTGCGCACGTTCGGGATCTGCTCGCGGATGGCGACGATCTTGGCGAGCTGCTCGTCGTTCTCGCACACGATCGCGCAGGCGCCCGAGTCGGAGATCACCCACAGGCACTCCTCGGGCGCGTTGGTCTGGTAGATCGGCACCACGACCGCGCCGGCGGAGGTGGCGGCCAGGTCCACGTAGGACCACTCGGGGCGGGTGTTGGCGAGAATGCACACACGATCGCCCGGCTGGATGCCGAGGTCGATCAGGCCGAGGCCGATCTCCTGGACGATGTCGGCCATCTGCGTGTAGGTCACGTCCTGCCATGCGCCGTCGCGCTTGAAGCGCACCGCGACTTGCTCGGCGTACTGAGCGGCAGCGCGCGGGATCAGGTCAGCGATCGTGTCTGAACCCGTGGTCGACGCCGTGGCCGTGGCCTCCATCAGAACTCCCTCCTTGAGAACAGCGATTGGATCCCTGATCTTAGAGTGTGACGAACGGTTTGGTCCGGCCAGGAATCACACGGGGTTGGGCACGTCGAGAAAGACGTGACGAAGGCCGAAGCGCTCGGCCAGGTGCTCGCCCACGCGCTTGACCCCGAACGTCTCCGTGGCGTAGTGGCCGGCCGCGATCAGATGCAGGCCCGACTCGCGCGCAACGGCCATCGAGCGCTCTGAGATCTCCCCCGTGACGAGCGCGTCGGCTCCGGCGCCGGCCGCATCGGCGATGTAGTCCGCGCCGGCTCCCGAGACGATCGCCAGACGTAGCACCCGCGGCGGTCCCGAGTCGAACACGAGCGGCTCGCGGGCGGTCACGGTGTGTACGCGAGCGAACAGCTCGGCCGCCGCTACGCCCTCGCCGGGAAGGCTCGCGAGGAAGCCGATCGCCACGCCCCGATGCAGCGCGAACGGCTCGAGCCGCTCGGCGCCGAGCGCCCCTGCGAGAAGGGCGTTGTTGCCGAGCTGTGGGTGGGCGTCCAGGGGAAGGTGATAGGCGGCGAGCGCGATATCGGCGTCGAACAGCAGCTGCAGGCGGTGCTTCTGCACGGCGTCGAGCGCCTCCAGCCCCGAGCCCCAGAAGAGCCCGTGGTGGACGAGCAGCAGATCGGCGTGCTCGGCGGCCGCCAGCCCGAACAGCTCGGCGTGAGCGGAGACGCCCGTCGCGATCGTGCTCAGCTGCTCGGGACCGGGAACCTGCAGCCCGTTGAAGCAGTAATCCTCGAAGCGCCCCGGCTCGAGCAGGCGATCGAGCTCGGCGAGGACTTCGCTCGTGGCTGCGCTCATCACGCGAAGATAGCGACCGCGCGGGTGTGGGATACTTATGAGAGGACATCGGGGCGTGGCGCAGCCTGGTAGCGCGCACCGTTCGGGTCGGTGAGGTCCCGAGTTCGAATCTCGGCGCCCCGATTAGAAGCTGGTTGGATGCTGGGGAGGGCTGGGGGCGGCTGGAGCGGCGGAAGTTGGCTCTGGAGCTTGAATACGTGGTCGACGGGACCGGACAGGGCGCGAACGCTTGAAGCGGCCTGGCTCTGTGGCCTTGCGTATCAGCGCCTCGAACTGCTGCTCGGTCGTCGCCGGCGCGAGCCACGGGTGGTGCAGGGAGCGACTGGCTTGCATCGCTGAGAGAAACGCCTCGCAGTCGCGGGCCGCGGGCCGCCTCACTTCGATCGTCGCCCGTTCGTCAGACCTCACAGCTGAGCGAGGATAGACGTGGGTCCCGGCGGGCACATGAGCCGTCTCGGCGGGCTAACCCTCGGCGCCCCGGGACCGCGCGCCGCCGTGCGCAAGCTCCATCATCCAGCGGCACAGGCCTGGCAGGCGCCGTGCAGGACGATCTCGTGCTCGGCGACCTCCATGGGCACGCGGCTGCTGAGCTTGCGGATCGCGTTCTCCAGGCCCTCGTCGGTGAAGGGTGTGACGGTTCCGCAGCTGTCGCAGACGAGGTGGTGGTGGTGTTCCTCGCCGGACCGCATCGGCTCGTAGCGGGCCATGTCCTGGCCGACCTGGACTTTCTGTACGAGGCGCAGTCGTTCCAGCTCGTCGAGGATGCGGTAGATGCTCGCGCGGGCGATTGGGCGCTTGCTCGCGCGTAGCGCGTCTTCGATCTCGAGGACGGAGCGCGCGCAGGCTTGGCGGTCGAGCAGCTCCACGAGCGCCACGCGCGCCTGTCCCGTGCGGTGCCCGCTGTCTGCGAGCACCTGTTGTGCACGAGCAGCCCAGCTGGGTGTGTGTTCTTGCGTCATGAGTCTCAGTCTAGTTCTCAGCCAAACGTGGGCGGATGTCTCGACGTGCGGACTCAGAGCGCGCGGTCGTGCGGATCGTCAGTAGGAACGCGAGCAGGTAGAACGCCGTGGCGATCGCGATCACGGCGGTGCTCGGGGGCAGGCTCGGGACGGCGTAGCTGATCGCGAGTCCCAGCCACATCGCGAGGACCGCCAGCGTGCCCGACAGTCCGAGTGCGAGGTAGGGGTTGGCGGTGAGCCGGTGCGCCGCGCCGGCCGGCGCCGCGAGGAGACCCAGGAGCAACAGGGCGCCGACGGCCTGCGTGGCCTCGCCGGCGGTCGCGCCGAGAAGGACGAGGAACGCGAGACCGAGCGCTCGCACGGGCACGCCGCGAACCGCCGCAACGCCAGGGTCGACGCTGGCGAACAGCAGCGGCCTCGCGATTGCGAGGACTGCAGCGATGATGGCAGCGCCGATCGCGGCCGCGAGCCTGGCATCGGCTGCGCTCAGCCCGAAGATCGAGCCGAACAGGGCGCGGGCCCCGAGCAACCCGTTGCCGCCGCCGGATCCTGTGCTGAACAGGGCGAGGAAGAACACACCGAGGCCGAGGATCCAGGCGAAGACGATCCCAATCGTGACGTCATCAGAGCTTGCTCGCTCGCCGATCCCGCCCAGCGCCAGGGCGATCGCGATGGTCGCGGTGAACAGGCCGATGCGAGTGTCGATGCCGGCGGCTGCGGCCGCGAGCGCACCGGTGAACGCGACGTGGCTGAGGGCGTCGCCGGCGAAGACCTGCGCGCGCAGCACCACGAAGTAGCCGACCAGGCCGCACGCCAGTGCGATGAACGTGCCGGCGAGGAGGGCGTTGCGGAAGAACTCGTGCGCGAACATCACGCAGCCTCGGCGGCCGCCACGCGGCGGCGTAGAAGCGTCGGGTGCTCGGCCGCGGCGCGAGCGAGGCGCACCCCGACGTACACGACGAAGGCGACGGTGGTGATGTAGAAGCCGACCGGGTAGTTGTAGAAGTAGGCCAGACCGAGGCCGACCCAGGTGATGGACACGCCCAGGATGACGCTCAGCACGAGGCTCGGTCCGATGCGGGGCGTGATCAGCTGCGCGGTGGCGGGCGGCGCGACCAGCAGCGCGAACACAAGCAGCGCGCCCGTGATCTGGGCCGTCTCGGCGACCGCCAATCCCAACAGCAGCAGGAAGCCGAGGCTGAGGGCGCGCGTTGGTACCCCACGCGCACGCGCCACGCCCTCATCGAGCGAGGCGAACAGCAACGGCCGTCCGATGATCGCCAGCACAGCCAGCGTGACTGCGGATACGAGGGCGAGCGCGAGCACCTGTCCTCGGGTTATGCCGAGGAAGCTGCCGAACAGCAGGCTCTCGTAGTTGGCGAGAACGCCTTGATAGAGGCTCAGGAACAAGAAGCCACAGGCGAGCCCGAATGCCTGCACGGAACCTGTGATCGCGGACTCCTGGCCGCGATTGCGCTGCGTCTGCACTCCCGCCGCCGCACCGATGAGGAGCGCCGCGAGCCCCGAGAACACGAAGTATCCGACGGCTGCGGACAGACCGATCAGCAGGGCGCCGGTGGCGCCGGGGAACGCCATCACGGACAGGGTGTGTCCCGCGAAGGTCTGCCGGCGCAGCACCATGAACCACCCCACCACGCCGGCCATGACCGCGACTATGGTCCCCGCCTCGAGCGCATTGACCATGAACGGGAACGCGGTCAGCTGGTTGAGATCGGAGATCGGGTCGAGCGACGGTCCCGTTTCGGCCAGGGCGCTAGTGAGCATGGCGGTCGGTGTGATGCGCCGGGGCTTCGGGGAGGCCGACCACCACGAGCCTGCCGTCGGCGGTCTGCAGGACTTCCACGGGCACGCCGTAGAGCCGGCTGAGCGTCTCTGCGGTGACGACCTGCTGCGGCGTGCCGACGACGGCTTGCCCCGAGCCGAAGTACACCACGCGATCCAGGTAGGACAGCAGCGGGTTGACGTCGTGCGCGACCAGCAGGACGCTCACGTGCTCTCGGCGGCAGATGCGCTCGAGCAGCGCTGCGACCGCGCTCTGGTTGGGCAGGTCCAGGCTGTCCAGCGGCTCATCGAGGAGCAGCATGCGTGGCTGACCGACGAGCGCCTGGGCGATCAGCAGTCGCTGCTGCTCGCCGCCCGAGAGTCGTCCGATCGGCCGGGTGGCATAGCCGCTGGCACCGACCAACTCGAGCACCTCCTCGACGCGCGCTCCATCCGAGCGCCTCAGGGGCAGGCCCCAGCGCGCCCCGTCGAGCCCGAGCCTCACTAGGTCGATGCCGCGGATGCGCGTACCGGCTTCGAAGTGCCGGCGCTGGGGCAGATAGCCGATCTGGCCCTGCTGTGCGCCCGGCGGCTTGCCCAGGACCGAGACGGTCCCTTCTGTGAGCGCGAGCTCGCCCAGCAGCACGCGCAGCAGCGTGGTCTTGCCCGATCCGTTCGGTCCGAGGATCGCCGCGAACTCCCCCTGCGCGATGCTGATGCTCGCCTCGCTCCAAACCACGTGTCCGCCGATGCGGGCCTGCGCGCCGTCAAGCTGCACGGCGGGCGCTGATGGAGCGCAGGGCGGTTTCCCTGCCTCGCCCCCGGTCTGCGGCTGTGTCCGCTGTGCGGCTGGGATGGCGCTCATCTGCCCGTCGCCTCGTGAAGCGCCGCCAGCAGCGTCGTCAGCTCCGCGTCCTGCCATTGCTCGAAGGTAGCCGAGGCGGGGGAGAGGGTCTCGGTGATCGTCGTGATCGGGACATGCGCAGCGCGGGCGAGCTGGTTGACGCGCTGCACGTCCGGTGTGGCGTTCTGGCTGTTGTAGACCCACACCTTGATCGCCCGGTCTTCGGTCTGCCTATCGACGGTCTGCTTGTCGGCTGCGCTCACGTCGGTTCCCTCTGCGATGGCCTTGGCGAAGCTGTACGGCGTCATCAGCTTCAGACCGAGGTCCTGCCCGAGCGGCTGGAAGATGCTCTCCGAGTAGCCGACCGGCACACCGGCATAACGAGCGCGGATCTCGCGGCGTAGATGGTTGTATTCAGCGAGAGCAGTCGTTTCGAACGCCATGCGCCGCTGGTCGAAGTACGAGGCGTCCTTGGGGTCGAGCTGCTTGTAGTCGGCGACGATCCGGCCGATCACCCGCTGCACGCTGGATGGCGCATACCACTGGTGGGGGTTATCGCCCTCCTTGAGTCTCAGCAGGCTGCCGACATCGAGCACGGCCCGCCCGCTCGACGGGTTGGCTGCAAGCAGTTTCGAGGCCCATGCGTCGTAGCCGATGCCGTTGACGATCGCGACCTGCGAGCGCGCGAGCGCCACGCCGTCGGACGCCGTCGGTTCATAGGAGTGAGGGTCGGTGTTCGGATTGACGATGATGCTGCTCACCGCGACCTTGCCGCCCCCGAGCTGCGCAGCGATGCTGCCCCAGAAGTTCTCCGCCGCCGCGACCTGGAGGTTCCCTGAGGTGGAGCCACCAGAGGAGCTCGCCGACCGTCCGCAGGCGGCCAGCGCCATAGCAGCACCCACGAGCAGCACCGCCAGCAAGCCCAAGCGCGACCTCCTCATCAAGCCTCCAGTCGAACAGCACCAGGCAAACACGGGACGGCGACACCATAACACACGAATAGGAATCAGTCTTGATCCTATAAACGCACAGTGTCGGCGCGGGCCTCACGATGTGCTCGCCGGGCCGGCGTTGGCGCGGGGCGATGTTCACGTCTTAGCCACGCCGTAGTAGCTGGCGTTGATCTCGATGTACTTCTGCCACTCGGGTGGGACTTGATCCTCCGGTGTGATCGCGTCAACGGGGCACGCCTCGACGC
>JADGPK010000144.1 GCA_017882445.1 Solirubrobacteraceae bacterium | reverse complement strand
ACTGGCCCAAGCGAGGGGGCTCTCGTACGGGCCACGGACGCCTTCCCTGGTGACCGCTTCTCGTCCGATGCGCAAGCGAGGTGCGGTGCTGCTGTGGCGGTCGCAGTCGTCGCGAAGCGATCGTCTCCCTTGCTCCAACCCGCGTGCGAGAGGTGCGAGCCTCCGCGACTAAGAGTTGCGGGGTGGCGCCTTAACGTCCGCGCTGCGCGTGAGCTGCCATCGACGCCACGGCCAGTAACCATCGATCTCCACCTCGAGAGAGAAACTGAGGGCAATCCGGATAACGACGATGATGCCAAGGACGGCGACGCTTTCGAGGGTCGGGGCAACGATTATCGTCCGGACGATGTCGGCGATGATCAGGACCTCGAGGCCCACCAGAATGCAGCGACCCAGGGTCCGGCGCAGTTCGCCGTAGGACTCGCGCGCCGTCTCGGGGCGCAGAGCCCGTGATGCGAACACGAGGAACGCAGCGAGGCCGCCGAGAACCATGATCCCAGCCCCGACCGCCTCAACGACTTTGACGACTTGTGAGATCACCTGGTCGTAGCTCATACTCAAATCGATGCTACCCGCGGGCTAGGACGGGGCACGGCGACGGCGGCTCGGTCAGGGAGTAGGGCCCGACCCACCCAATGCGTCGGCGCGCCCGCGTTGGAGCCCGTGACGCAGCCCAGCGCAGGCGCCCGCAATCGGGCGGATGCAGGCGTCTCGGCGGGCACCCCTGAGACGCCTGCTCTGGACGGTGGGTGTCGCACAAAGCCCTGCACGAAAACCTGGGCGGCGCTCGCTGTGATGGCCGTGGAAGGCCCTGGGAGCACCAAGGCCGAGCAGAGCGTGCCCCGGCCGAGCGATGACCTTCGGGGTTTTCGACCCCACCCTCAGAACGACTCCAGCGAGGGCTTCAGGGGTTTGTGCGACACCCTCCGCACGAAGCGGTCGTCTCGAGCCCGCCTGTGCCATCGTTAGCGGCTGTCATGCCCAAGCTGCAGATCATCGTCGGGAGCACGCGCCCCACACGGGCCGCGGAGCGCGTCTTTCCTTGGGTCGTCCAGCAGGCGCAGCGCCACGGCGCGTTCGACGTCGAGTTGCTCGACCTGCGCGACTGGCAGCTCCCGTTCTTCCAAGAGCACCTCGGCACGATCGGCGATTTCTCCGACCCGACGTACTCCGATCCGATCGTCAAGGCGTGGAACAAGAAGATTGCCGAGGGCGACGCCTACCTGATCGTGACCGCCGAGTACAACCACAGCGTCCCGGGTCAGCTGAAGAACGCGATCGACAACTTGTTTGTCAGCTTCGCTCTGCGCAACAAGCCGGTCGGCTTCGTGGGCTACAGCGGCGGCATCGCGGCGGGCACTCGTGCGGTGGAGCACCTCGCGCTGATAGTGATCGAGGCCGAAGCCGTGCCGCTGCGCAACACCGTGCTCATTCCGTTCGTCACCAACGCTTTTGGCGAGGACGGCGAGCCCGCCGATCCCGCCACCGGGATTGCGCTGTCGATCACGCTCGAAGATCTCGCGTGGTGGTCGAACATCCTGTCGCGCGCGCGCGCCGAGGGGGAGCTCCTGCCGGGGACGTTTAGGGCAAGAGCAGCTGCGGCTGCCTCGCAAGCCGACTAAGCGAGGGCGCGTCCACAAGCGGGCCCACGGTCTCGCATCGGGATCATCTCGCGAGGCTGGTTCGCGCAGCGCCGACGGCGCCCACCAATCCTGCCAGCCCTGAGCGGCTTCTTGCGTTTCGTCTGGAGGAGGCATCTGGAGCGAACGCCCGCGAACGCCTGCAAATCGTCCATTCCAGTAGCGCGACGAGCGTTCGTCCGGACGCTCGCATCCAGGGCGAAACCGGTAGCGCGCGGGTGGGTTGGGAATCAGGCGACGTGGCGCGTCACCCCGCGCCGAACATCGCCTCCAGGCGAGCGGTCAGGATGACGTCGCACTCGACGCTGAAGTGCCCGACGATCATGGCGTTGAGGGCGTCCTTGCACTCCGGCGGACACGCGCACCCACTCGGCGAGACCGGCGTGGATCGTCAAAGCTGCCTCCAGGGGCGCGGGCTCCACGAGCCGGGCGCGCCCGGCCTTTGAGTCCACCTCGAGTGCCCATCGCCACGCTTGCAGCTCGTCTCTATGAGGAGGAGCGATGGCGGTGCCGGCGTCCCCTGTAAGCGCGGCGCTGGGACTGTCTGGCGCACTTCAGTCATACGCGGCAAAACGAAGTGCGACACCGAATGTCGCGCTTCGTTGGTCACTCTCAGGCCGCTTTGCGTTGCGGGCGGTCCGCGTCTGTGAGAAGCTCGAGCACTGCCGCCTCGATGCGCCGGCGGACTACGGCGTTGGCGAGATCGGGGCCACCGCGAGGGAGGTCTTCGATCGTCCGGACGATCGTGACGCCGGCGTGATAGCGATCGATCACGCGAGGGTCCACGTAGGACGCGCGGCAGACCGCTGGAGTGTTGCCGAGGTAGGTGGCCACCGTCTTGACGGCACGGCTGACCTCGCGCTCGCGGCCCGCACGGGTGCGCCCGGGCTCGTCCGCAACCGCCAGCGCGACGGCCGCGAGAATTGTCGCGTTCCAAGTGCGAAAGTCCTTAGCGGTGAAGTCGCCTGCGCTGTACTGCTTGATGTAGGCGTTGACGTCCTCTGCGTGGACCTCGACCCAGCTGCCCACCTCGCGATAGGCAAGCAGCTGCGAGCCGCTGCGCCTGCGCTTGAGCGCCGCCACGACAGCCAATGCACCGCGATCGGTAATAGCCTGGACTCGGCGCTGCCCTGACTTGGCGGGAAAGTCGAAAACGACCTCGCTGCGGACGATCGTCACGTGGTCGCGCAGCATGGTGGTGAGCCCGTAGGACTCGTTGCGCTCGGCGTAGTCCTCAGAGCCTATGCGGAAGAAGCCGAGATCAAGGAGCCTCACCGAACAGGCGAAGACCCGCTCGCGATTCAGGTCGTCCAGACCAAGCTGCGCGTGTCCTCCCGGGGCGAGGTCGCGGATCACGCGACGGCGCAGGCGCGGGAGGGCCTCGCCAAAGGCGAGCATGGTGTCGAACTTCAGCCGATCGCGATGCGCACGCCAACGTTCGTGGTAGAGATATTGCTTGCGCCCGGCCGCGTCCACGCCTGCGGCCTGCAGGTGCCCGAGAGCGTCCATGCAGATCCAGACCTCTTTCCAGGCCGGCGGGATAGCGAGCTCGGCGATGCGTTCGAGGACCTCCGGATCGTCGATCCGCACGCCGTCGGGATCGCGGTACTCAAAGCCGCGGCCGCGACCCCGACGTGCGATCCCGGGCGCGGCACAGTTAGATCTCCGAAGTCTCGCCATCGCTCTACTCCTATCAGCGCACGGTCGCGGTCACGCCACCCGCCAGATCTCGCGGCTCTCCGCAAGGCATGAAGGCGCTGCAAACAAGCTGATTCTGGCGCTGCGAGGACGGCGGGCGCACCACCGGGGAACGCGCCTCGGAGGCGGCGTCACTGAGCGCCGGGACGATCGCGGCCTGTTAGCCTGCGTCGAAACTACCGGGAGGAAAGCATGCCCGAGATGGACACGAAGATCGCGGCGAACAAGTGGGCAACATCTCTCGAGCCCGGTGAGAACGTGCCCCTCGAACACGAGCTCTTAACTCGCTACGTCGTCGTGCAGGCCACCGACGCAAGCGGCACCTCCATCCCGATCGATTATCAAATCATCTCGGATGCCCGCCTCCAGATATTCTTCAAGAAGAACGTCGAGGGTCCTGCCACGGTCGTGGTGATCGGCTAGTGACCTGAGTCGTTGATTCGTGGCCGAGCGCGAGTCCCGAGTTGGCCGGATCGCCTGGGTACCTGAGCCTCGTCGACTGGTGCGCACTTCGGACTCAGGTCACTAGTAGTGCTCCGTTAGGTGGAAGGGGTCTGGGTCGGGGTCTCGAATCTCTCGTCGGTGCTGCTGTCGATTGGGGAGGTCAAGATGCAGGCTGTGGCT
>JADGPK010000056.1 GCA_017882445.1 Solirubrobacteraceae bacterium | reverse complement strand
GCGAGCGCGCCGCACGCGAGCGCGCCGCACGCGAGCGCCTCCGCCCAACCGGCCGGCGGCCCCGGAGCTGAGAGCTGATGGCCCAGCGCTCCTCGCAGGAGATCCGCAGCTCGATCGAGAGCAACCGCATGCAGCTCGCGGTATCGGTCGACCGGCTGCGCGGCGAGGTCACCCGCCTGACCGACTGGCGCGCCCACGTGGAGCGCCACCGCAGTGAAATCGTGGTGGGCGCCGCGGTCGTGGGGCTCGTCATCGGCGGGCGCCTCCTGCGGCGCCGGCGCCGTCGCTGATCAGCTAAGCAGCGAGCGGGGCAGCGCGCCCACGCCGATCAGACCCGGGCCGGTGTAGGTGCCGATCACCGGGCCGACCTCCGAGGTGAAGACCGGCTCGGAGTCGAATATCTCCCGGCAGCGGTCGATCAGGCGCTGGGACTGCTCGCCGGCCTGGATGTGCTGAACCACCCAGCCGTCGGCCCCGCTGTCGGACAGCTCCCGCGCGTAGGCGACCATGCGCTCGAAGGCCCTTCCCGCGGTTCGCACCCGCTCGACCGGGACGATCTCGTACTCGAGCGAGAGGATCGGCTTGATCTTCAGCGTTCCGCCCAGCCAGGCCTGCGCCTTGCCGACGCGCCCTCCGCGCCTGAGGTACTCAAGCGTGTCCAGGCAGAACCAGATTTGCAGCTTCGCGCGCGCCTCGCGCACGCGCGCTGCAACGGCCGTGATGTCCGCCCCGGCGCGGGCGGCGGCGCAGGCTGCCAGCAGGAGCAGGCCCGTCCCGCCGCAGGCCGTTTCTCCGTCGATGACCTCGACCCGCTCGCCGAGGCCGCGCTCTGAGAGCAGCCCGTGCGCCTGGCGGGCCGCCTCGCACGTCCCTGAGATCCCGCCGGCGAGGTGGATCGAGACCACGTCCCGGCCGGCTTCGAGCAGCGGTTCCCAGACCGCCAGGAAGTCCCCGATCGACGGCTGCGAGGTGATCGGTAGTTCGGGGTCTCTGCCGAGGCGCTGATAGAAGGCGTCGAAGCCATCCATCTCGAGCTCGCGCTCGGGCTCGCCCTGCCAGCCGACGTAGAGGCTGACCTGGTGGATGCCCTGCTCGTCGGCGAGCGCTCTGGGAAGGTAGTGAGTGCTGTCGGTTGCGACCGTGACTCCGGGCATGCGGCGCAGGACGCTACAGCAACGCCTGCGCGAGCTCCCCCGACTCGTACATCTCGGTCACGATGTCGCAGCCGCCGATCAGCTCCCCGCCCACGAACAGCTGTGGGATCGTCGGCCAGTCCGAGATCGCCGAGAGCTCCTGGCGGATGCGCGGGTCGGGCAGGATGTCAACAGCGGCGAACGGGGCGTCGAGCGCCTGCAGCATGGCAACGGTGCGAGCCGAGAAGCCGCAGGCCGGAGCCTCTGGCGTTCCCTTCATGAACAGGATCACCTTGTGCTTCTCGATCGCCTCGGAGAGCGCCTCGCGTATCGGATTGGAGTCGGCGCCGGCGGTGCGGGTCTCGCCGGCCGGACCCGGCTCGCCGCCGGACGCCGGGACGGAGTCGGGCTCGCTGCCGATCATCGGGAGGGGGTGTGGCTGACTGGACATGGAGGGCTCCTGGCTGTCAGTTGGTCTGGGACGAGTTGGTCTGGGACGGGGTCCGGGTCGTCAGCGACAGGGCGTGGATCGCGCCGCCGATCTCCGCCCCGAGGATCTCATAGACGAGGCGGTGCTGCGCGACGCGGCCGAGTCCCGCGAACGCCTCCGCCGTGACGGTCGCGCGGAAGTGGTCGCCGCCGCCGGTGTAGTCCTCGACCTCGGCGTGGGCCCCGGGAATGGCGGCCTCGATGCGCTGCTTTATGTTCTCGGCGTCGGACATCCACCTGGAGGTTAGAACGTCTCGGTCAGAACGTCTCGGCGCGAGCGCGCGTCGTGGCCGCTCAACCGCCGCGCCGTGGCCGCACGACCGCTATACTTTGGAAAGTCTTGGAGCCGTCCACAGGAGCAGAGCGATGATCACGATCACCGACAAGGGTGCCCAGAAGGTGCACGAGTTCCTCACCTCCCAGCAGGCCGACGTGGACGTCGCGGGCCTGCGCGTGGGCGTGCGGGGCGGCGGCTGCTCGGGCTTCCAGTACCAGCTGGCGTTCGACGAGCAGCGTGAGAACGACGTCGTGTTCGAGAGTCACGGTCTGAAGCTGCTCGTCGACGGCGAGAGCCTGCAGTTCGTGCGCGGCTCGACGATCGACTACGAGGAGAGCCTGCAGGGCGCGGGCTTCAAGGTCAACAACCCCAACGTCGTGGCCGCCTGCGGCTGCGGCTCCTCCTTCCGGGTCGCCGAGGAGCAGCAGGTTTCGGCGGTCTGAGTCCAGGCGCTCGCTACGGAGTGGCGGTGGAGCTCGTCTTCGGGGCTTTGTACTGCTTGCAGTCGGCCACCACGTAGCCGTTGCGGCAATCCGTCTTGCCTATCCACTTCGTTTTGAAGTCTTTCGCGAATTTGCTCATCGCCGCCTGCTGCCGAGAGGAAACCAGCGAGGTCTTTATCGACGCCTGAGCCTGCGCCAGGCTTTGCTGGCTGGCCGGCGTGCTGGCGAGTATCTCGAAGATGTAATAGCCAAACGGTGACTTCACCGGTCCGCTGAGTACGTTCTTGCTGGCGGAGAAGATCGCCGCATCGAGCGCCTTCTCCTCCTGGCCTTTGACCACTTTCGGGAGCAGGCCGCCGTTGGCCTTGCTCGTCGGGTCGATCGAGACGCGCTTGGCGACGCTCGCGAAGCTCTTCCCCGATTCGACTTCCTTCTTGGCGCTCTTTGCCGCCGCTTCGGTCTTGGTGAGGATGATCTCCACGCTGCGCGTCGCGGGCACGCCGTAAAGCGACTGGTGTTCGTTGTAGTACTTCTGGATGTCGGCCTGGGTCGGCTTGACCTGATTGTTGACGATCTTCTGCTGGATCTTCTGCGAAAGCATCTTCAGCTTCAGGCTCAGCAGGAGATCCGAAACCGTCTCCCCGGAGCTCGCCTGGAACTTTTCGAATTCCGACGCTAACGGGAACTGGGCGTTCTTGTCTTTTTCGAATTCCTTCTTGACTTCCTTGTCGCTGAGCTTCACCCCGAGCGAGTTGGCTTCTTCGAGCACCCACGCCGAGGAGATCAGGTAGCCAAGCACTCCCCGCGAGAGAGATTTGTACGTGTATTCGCAATCTTTCTTCAGCGTTGCCGTGGGCGGCATGGGTTGGCCTACGGTCGATCCCCCCGGCTGCCTTTCCTTCAACCCGACTTCTTTGAGATGAGCGATACACGCCGTGTAGTTCGGCGGTTCCGGGGCCACCGGGTGTTGCGCGAGCACCCCGCTCGAGCCCGAGAGCGCGGCCACCGTCATCCAGTGTTTGAACGCGGCCTTCGTTATCGGCGTGTCGCCGACCTTCGCCACGGCGTTGCCCGGTATGCCGCCGCCGCCGCACGCGGACAGGCCGACGAGGGCAAACAAGACGGCGCCTAGCGCCGGGGCGAGTCGCAGGACCTTGAACACGGCGCGTGCACTGTAGCGAAAAGCTCCAAGCTTGTCCTTAACGAGTTCCTAAGCGGCCTCTCGCATGATCGCCGGCAGCGCATCCGCCGCGCTCGCGCAGCTCGCCGGCGCGTCATCGCTGTCGAGCAGCGCGTAGGGTGGGCTCGCCTTGAGCCTCCTGCCTGCCCGCCTGCGCCGCTTGACGCCCGCGCGCGCGCGCGACGACGTGCGTCTGCGCGCGCTGGCGGTCGGGCTCGGGGTGATCCCGCCGCGCACGATGCACTCGGCCGAGGACGCGCGCCTGCTGCTGGAGGCGGCTCGCGGCGCACGGCGGGTGGTCGAGATCGGCGTGTACGAGGGGGCCTCGGCGCTCGCGCTCTGCGACGCGCTCGGGCCGGGGGCCGAGCTGAATCTGATCGACCCCTTCGGGTCGCACCCGGATGCGCTGCCCGGCGGCTGGGGGGCGAGCGAGTGGGCCACCCGCCGCGCGGTGGGGCGCGCGTCGCGGCGTCGCGGCGCACAGGCTCCGCGGATCCTCTGGCACGTCGCCCTCTCGCACGAGGTGGCTCGGCGCTGGTCGGGAGCGGTGGACCTGGTGTTCATCGACGGCGATCACAGCGAGGTGGGGTGCGAGCGCGACTGGCGCAGCTGGCAGGGCTTCGTGGCGCTCGGCGGGTGCGTCGTCTTCCACGACGCACGGGCGGGCGCACCGGGAGGACGCGGCCTGCCCGGCCCCACGGCGGTCGCCACGCGCCACTTCCGCCGCGGCGGCACGCCGGGATGGGAGATCGCCGCCGAGGCCGACCGCACGGTCGCGGTGCGGCGGACGGGCTTGACATGAGCTCGATCGTTGTGGTACCTTCGCCGCGACATGATGTCAAGCGCTTCGAGGGGGACGGATCGCCTAGGCCTTCGGCAAGGCACTGGTCTATGGCGGGGTGCAGGCGCCCCGCTCTCTTCGCGGCTTCGGCTGGAGGCCCGGGCTCTCCGGGGTTTCAGCGGTGGGGATCGTGTTGGCTCGGTCTTGACACAGGCAGTGTTCCTGCCGGGGTCGGGTGTGTAGGGCCGTTGGCTGGGGTACAGACAACGGGGACGACCCGGCGCAAGGGGCGTTTCTGTCTCTAGAGACGAGAGTCGAGCGCCGGTCAATCTAAACCCCTAGAGGGAAAAGGAGCAGTGGATACATGAAACGCATCAGGATTATGGGGCTGTGCCTCGTCGCCGCGATGGCGATGTGCGTGACAGCCGTGTCGGTCGCCTCGGCGGCCGCGCCGGAATTCATAACGAAGGCTAACTGGGGTGAAGTAGCCGGCGCAGGCGGCCCGGTGGCACTCAAATCGGTCCCGCTCATCGGCATGGCCGGGGCCCAGCTTGAAGGACAGGTGAGCAAAGTCAAAATCCCCTGTCTCGACAAAGTTGGCGCCTCAGCCATCGGCGAAGTGACAGGTCCGAAAACCACCAAACAAAACGTCACCGTGTTCACTGAATGCTCGTCGCCTGTCGGCGCGTGCGCAAGCGCAGGGGAACCCGCGGGCACAATCAAAACGGAAGCACTCGAAGGCACGCTGGGTAACCTCCCCACCGGTAAACCGGGCGAGAGGTTCTTCAACGAAGCCACCCCGCGGACCGGCGTGATCGCCAAGTTCGAATGCGGCGGCGGGCTTCTCAAAATCGAAAGCGTCGGCTCGATCGTGGCGGAACTCTCGATCACAGGCTCCGGGGCGACCCCCGCGACGACCAAACTCGAAAAATCCAACAAAGTCTCATTCGCCGAGTCCAAAGGCATACAGAAATACAAAGAAGCCGAATCCCCGCCGAGTGAACAGCTGGAAACCAATGGCGTCCTGACGATCGCGGAAACGACGATTGAATGGCCGTGGACGGGATCTGAAGTAACCAAAACGACCATCAAAATCAAATGCGGCAGCGGAGAAGGCTTCCTCGGCGAGCTCGTCGACAGCCACTACGCCCCGACGGCACCGTTCAAACTGCCCGTCGCGGACGGCCTGAAATACTACACGTCCGCATCCATTACAAAATACGAGGAAACGATGTACTACCTCGTCGTAATGAAAGGTTATCCGGTTGCAACAGCCGAATCAGTCGCAAGCGGCTACCTCGTAGAAACAGCAGAATACGGTCCTTGTGCCGGCACGGAAAGGTCGGGCGAGACGTTCAAAGTATCGATGGAATCAACGCCGAAAGAAGACATCGGCTACACGCTGTAGGGAGCTGAAGGACACGCAGCAAGACACACAGCAGTAGTAGTTAGTCAGGACGATCAGACAGTGCGTGGGGCCACCGTGGCCCCACGCATTGTTTAACCCCGGGCCCGAACGCGCCGCAGCCGCCTGCGAGACGGCGATCGGCGGTGCGTTCAGGGCGCGGGGTTGAGCGGGCAGGTGCGCCCGGGCGACGGGCAGGTGCGGCCGGGCGGTTACCGCTTGACAGGCGCCCGCGAGGCGATACACTTCGTTTCAAGGCTTCAAGGATAGGAGCAGGGGTCTCGCTTCAAGGACAGGATCAGGAGAGTTGAGCGAGGGGAGAGGGGAACGAGTGACGCGCCGCAGCGATCGCAACAGCGCAGGGCCGGGGGCTGATCGGAGGGTCGGCGGCCGCGTCCGCGTGCACGCGCTGGGCCACTCGGGCCACGCGCTGCGCACGTCGCTTCTGGTGGCGCTCTGCGTCGCGGTCGGCGGACTTCTCCTGTCGAGCGCGACGGCGCTCGCGGGCGGCGCGGTGGAACACGTCTTCGGCCATTCGTTCAAGGGCGAAGGCAAATGCGTGTTCGCCGAACCGGGCGCCGTCGCCGTGAGCGACGCGACCGGCGAAGTGTACGTGTTCGATCGCGCCACGAACGCGTTCGACCGGTTCAGCTCCGCCGGCGCCTGCCTCAACCACCACATCGTGGGCAAAGCCGAAGCGGGCGAAGCGGGCAACGAAGGCATCGCGGTCGACAACTCGCCCACGAGCCCGTCGGCCGGCGACGTGTACGTGGTGGACGCGGAAGAAAAATCGATCCTCAAGTTCAAGCCAGGCTTCAAGCTCGAAGGCACGACGCTCATCCCGACGCTCGCACCGGTCACCAAAATCAAGGTGTTCAAGGAAGCGCCCAAAGAAAAAGAAGAAATACCCGAAGAACACGAATTCGAAGAAATCCACGGCCTCGCCGTCGACGCGAGCGGCGACCTGTGGGTCTACGAGGGTGAAAAGATCGACCGCCTCGGCAACGGAACGCCGGCGAACAAACTCCTCTCGCAGGTGGAAGAAGTGTATTCCCCGAGCAGCTGCCTGAACCGGACCGGGTTCGCGGTGGCCCTCAACGGCGCCAGCGCCGAATCCTTCTACGTCGGGCGCGAACGGGAAAACCGCAAAGAAGAATGCGAACCAGCGGCGACGGTGATGGTCAAGCTGAACAGCTCTGGGCAGCCGTCGGCCGAACCGGCCCGCAACGCACAGCTCGACAACGAGAACACCACCGGTGTCGCGGTGGACGCCTCGAACAACGTCTACTTCGACAACGGCACGAACATCTCCGCGTTCAGCCCCACCGGGTCCTTCATCCAGCGCTTCGGGAACGAAGCGGGCCCGGCGCAGCTGCAGGAAGGCGTGGGCATCGCGGTCGGCACCGTCGGCCCCGTGACCAACGACGTCTACGTCGCCGACGGTCACAAAGGCGAAGTCAAGGTCTTCATCCCGAAGCCCCCCTCCACGATCGAACGGCCGACAGAAGTTCAGGAACTGCCCGACCAGCGGGAATGGGAGATGGTCTCCCCCCCGAACAAGCTGGGCGCGGAGATATTCGGCCTCACCACGGAGCTGGGCGTCGTGCAGGCATCCGCGGACGGCAGCGCGATCGCCTACTCGGCGAGCTCGCCGATCGTCGAAGCGCCACCTTCCAACAGGGCCCCGGAACCGGTCACGATCATGTCCAGGCGCGGGGCGGAAGGCTGGTCGACGCAGGACATCGCGACGCCTCGCTCCGAACAGGTGCCGAGCGGCTACGCGGTGGGCGCCGGAGCGGAGTACAAGTTCTTCTCCTCCGACCTGTCGGTCGCGTTCCTGGAACCCGATATGGGGGTGTCTGTGCCGGAAGAACCGCCGCTCTCGAAGGAAGCGACGGAAACGACGCTCTACCAGCGCAACACCGCGGTGCCGAACGAAGCGTGCGAACCGACGCCCTCGACGTGCTATCAGGCGCTCGTGTCGCCCGCCAACGACCACACGGGCGTCAAGTTCGGCGCCCAGCTGGAATTCGTGACCGCCACTCCGGACGGGCGCCATGCCGTCTTCAGCTCCAAGTCCAACGCGTGGCTCACGCCCGAAGCCGTCGAACTCGGAGTGGAAGAAGGCTTCTACGAGTGGGAAGCCGGGGGATCGCTGCAGCTCGTCAGCGCGCTGCCGAAAGGCGAAGAAGGCACTGCGGCCGGAGCGCGAATCGGCGGCAGCGTCGCCAACCAGGGCAACACGCGCCACGCGATCTCCAACGACGGCTCCAGCGTCGTCTGGTCCACGGGAGAAGGGCGCGAATCGAAGCTCTACCTGCACGTCAAACTGTCCACGGAAAAGGCCGTCACGGTACGGGTCGACAAGGCACAGGGCGTTGAAGAACCGGCGGAAGCAGGCGCGCTGTTCGAGACGGCCAGCGCCGAAGGCACGACGACGGGCAGCGCCGTGGGGATGAAGATCTTCTTCACCGACCTGTACAGGCTGACCCCGAACTCCACGGTGGAGGAAGGGGTGGAAGAAACGGAAGGGCTGGGCGACCTGTATGTCTGCGAAGTGGTCGAAGAAGAAGCCGGCAAGCCGGCGTGCAAGCTGACGGACCTGACGGCGGGACTCGCGGCCGCCAACGAAGGAGCCGCCGTCCAGGGCGTGCTCGGCTCAAGCGAAGACGGCTCCTACGTCTACTTCGTCGCCGACGGGGCCCTAACCGGGGCCCTCGCTCCAGAAGCGGGCCGCCAGGCGTGCGACACAGGATCCAACACCTGCAACCTCTACGTGGAGCACTTCGACGGCAAAGCGTGGGGAAAGCCGAGGTTCATCGCCGTGCTCTCAGGCGAAGACGTACACGACTGGCAGCCCGAAACCCGCGAAGGCGGGGGCAACCTCCTTGCCGGTACGACCTCCCGGGTCTCGCCCGACGGCCAATATCTCGCATTCATGTCGGACAGGCGCCTGACCGGTTACAACAACACCGACGTTAACGAAGAAAAGGGGAAGCACGCCGACGAGGAGGTCTTCCTCTACAACGCGAGCGCCAATCGCGTGCTCTGCGCATCGTGCAACCCACAGCCCGATCCGAACACGAAAGAACCGAAACGGCCCGCCGGCGTGTTCGACACCGAAAAGTCGGGCGAAGAAGGGATCGGCCTGGTCAGCGATCGCCCCCAGACCTGGAATCAGCGCTGGCTGGCGGCGAACATACCGGGATGGACGGGGGTGAACGCCTTTCGCGCTCTCTACCAGTCGCGTTACCTCTCCGACAGCGGCCGGCTGTTCTTCAACAGCGCAGACTCGCTCGTGCCGGCGGCCACGAACGGCAAGGCGGACGTCTATGAGTACGAGCCGAAAGGGGTGGGGAGCTGCGAAAGCGCGACCGGCTGCATAGCGCTGATCTCCTCCGGGACCTCCAAACGGGAATCGTCGTTCCTCGACGCGAGCGAAAACGGCAACGACGTCTTCATCCTGACGGCCGAAAGACTCGTGAAGCAGGATCAGGATTCGGCATTCGACGTCTACGATGTACACGCCTGCACGACGTCCTCGCCGTGCCTCACGCCGCCGTCCAAGGAATCGGCGAGCCCGTGCGGGCAGGAAGCGAGTGAAAAGAACTGCAAAGCGCCGATCACCTCGGAGCCCGCGCTTCCGCCCGTGCCGCCGAGCGCGGAACCCGGCCCAGGCAACATCGCCACGCTGCAGGTCCTCGGCGTCAAGGAAGTCAAGCCGCCGGTGGTCAAACCCAAAGCCAAGCCGCTGACACGGGCGCAGCTGCTCGCAAAGGCCCGTAAGGCGTGCAAGAAGTACAAGAAGAAGAGCAGGCGCGTCGCGTGCGAAAAGCAGGCCCGCAAGAAGTACGGCCCGCTGAGGAAGAAGGGGAAGAAATGATGCTCCCGCGTCGACCCCGACGCTCCGCAGGCCGTCGGGCCCGCGGCCTGCTCGCCGCGTGCGCGCTGATGGCCGTCGCGGCCGGCGCCTCACCGGCGTTCGCCCAGGGCGAAACCAGCCCCTGGTGGCACCTCTCCACCACCACCAATCCGGGATACCTCCCTCCCAGCGGTGAAGGAGGCCACATCTTCGCAAACGTGACCAACCTCGGCGACGCCTGGGTGCAGGCAAGTAAAGAACACCCGGTGACGCTCACGGACGTCCTGCCATCGGGCTTCAAGATCACCGGCCTGGGCTCAACGAAGTGGCCCAAATTCGGCACGGTCGCCCCGGCAAAATGCCACTACACGTCCTCGGAATACAGCTGCTCCTTCGCGGAACCGCTCGCGCCCTATGAACAGTGGGAGCTATACATCGAAGTGGCGGCGAGCGTCCCACCGGGCTCCGAACACTCCGAAGTGAACGAAGTGAAGGTCGAAGGAGGCGGGCTGCCGCCCAGGACGCTTCGTCGAACGCTGACGGTGAGCGGCGAACAGACGCCGTTCGGGGTCGAAAACTACGAATTCACACCCGAAAACGGCAACGGCGAACCCGAGTCCCAAGCCGGCTCGCACCCGTTCCAGCTCACCACGACGCTCGACTTCAACCGGATCTACTACGAATTCCCCAGAGGCACCTTCGAGTCGGTCCCAGGCCTCGTGAAGGACCTCCACGTCAACCTGCCGCCCGGTCTGGTCGGCAACACGCTGGCGCTGCCGCAGTGCACCGAACTGCAGTTCACCACCATCACGACCAGCCGCCTGGCCAACCAGTGCCCGGCCGACTCGGCGGTGGGGGCGGCGGTGGTGCTCCTCACCGAACCGAACCTCCTGGGGGAGGCGGCCATCGTCGTCCCAGTGTTCAACCTCGTACCGTCGGCCGGTGAGCCGGCGCGGTTCGGCTTCGTGGCCGTCACCGTTCCGGTGACGTTCGACCCGGTGGACCGCGGAGGCGACTACCACGTGGTCGTGAACGTCAAGAACGCCTCTTCGGCGGTTGCCATCCTGAGCAGCGAGGTGACGATCTGGGGCGTGCCGGGCGACCCCCGTCACGACCAGTCGCGTGGCTTCGCGTGCATCGTCCGCGGCACCGATGCGGAAGGACAGGGCGAAACGTGCGAAGCGCTCAACCAGTCCCACCCGGCGCCGTTCCTGACGCTCCCCACGTCGTGCGAAGAACCGCTGCAGACGACCGTGGAAGCCGAGTCGTGGCTGCCCGGCGCGAGCTTCCTGGCGCCCGTCGCGCCCCTCTCCACCGAGACCCTGACGGGATGCGCCAAGCTGCCGTTCAACCCGAAAATCAGCCTGCAGCCGCGGCAGCAGGAGACGAACACGCCCACGGGGCTGACCGTCAAGCTGACGGTCCCCCAGGAAGAAGAAGAAGGGCGGGTCGAGGCGGGCCTGCGGACGACCGAAGTCAAGCTTCCCAAGGGAATGCAGCTGAGCCCCTCCGCGGCCGACGGCCTGCAGGCGTGCTCGCTGAAGGAGATCGGCTTCAAGGGAGTCAGCAACACACCGGCCAAAACTGATGAATTCTACGAAGAAGAAGCCAAGGAAGAATCGGCCAAGGAAGAAGAAGCCAAGGAAGAAAAACAGGAAAAGTGCCCGAAGGCATCGAAGGTCGGCACGGTCCAGATCGAGACGCCCCTGCTCGAAAAGGTGAAGGGCAGCGAATACCAGGTTCAGGGCGACGTGTACCTCGCCGCGCAGAACGAAAACCCGTTCAACTCGCTTTTCGGCATCTACATCGTGGCGAAGGACCCGGCCGCCGGCGTGCTCGTCAAGCTCGCGGGCAAGGTGACGGCCGACGCGGAAACCGGCCAGATCACGACCACGTTCCCGAACGCGCCGCAGCTGCCGTTCGGAAAACTCAAGATGGAACTGACCGATGGCCCCCGCGCCTCGGTCGCGACCCCGCGCTCGTGCGGCAGCTACACGGCGCAGACGTCGTTCACGCCGTGGTCCACGAACGAACTGCTGACGAGAACTGGGGGCGAACAGGAATTCGAACTCAACTCCGGCCCCTATGGCACCTCCTGCGCGAACCCGCAGCCGTTCAACCCCGGCTTCCAGGCGGGAAGCACCAACAACCAGGCGGCCGCCTTCACGCCGTTCACGTTGACGATCACCCGCCCGGACACCGACCAGGCCCTGAAGTCCGTCTCGATGACGCTGCCCCCCGGCCTCGCGGGGCTGCTCTCACAGGTCAAGCTCTGCCCCGAACCTCAGGCTGAACAGGGAACGTGCGGCCCGGAAAGCCAGATCGGTCACGCGACGGCCAGCGTCGGCCTGGGCGGAGATCCCTTCACCGAGACCGGGGGCAGGGTCTACATCACCGGCCCGTATCACGGCGCGCCGTTCGGCCTGTCGGTCGTGATCCCCGCGAAGGCCGGCCCGTTCGACTTCGGCAACGTCGTCACGCGCTCGACGATCAACGTCGACCCGAACACCGCCGCGATCTCGATCAACAGCGACCTGCCGACGATGGTGAACACGACCACCCACCAGACCGGCATACCGGTCCAGCTGCGCCGCATCGACGTGACGGTCGAACGCCCGGGCGGAGCACCGTTCCAGTTCAACCCGACCAACTGCACCCCGATGGCGATCACCGGGACGCTGACGGGCGACCAGGGCGCGAGCGCTCCGAAGTCCTACCCGTTCCAGGTGGCCAACTGCGACAAACTGCCGTTCGCGCCGAAGCTCACCGCGACGGCGGGCGCGCAGGCGAGCAAAAACAACGGCGAGAACCTCAACGTCAAGATCGAATCCCAGGGACTCGGCCAGGCGAACATCGCCAAGGTCGATCTGACGCTTCCGCAGGTGCTGCCGTCGCGCCTGACGACGATCCAGAAAGCGTGTGTCCTGGCGGTCTTCGAAGCCAACCCGGCGGCCTGCGACGAAGGCTCCGTGATCGGCAAAGCGACGATCCACACGCCGGTGCTCACCAACCCGCTGAGCGGCCCGGCCTACCTGGTCTCCCACGGCGGCGCGGCGTTCCCCGACGTCGAGTTCGTGCTGCAGGGCGAAGGCATCACCCTCGTGCTCGACGGCAAGACGGACATCAAAAACGGGATCACCTACTCCCGCTTCGAATCGAGCCCCGACGCCCCGTTCACGACGTTTGAAACGGAACTGCCGACCGGTCCGCACTCGGCGCTCACCGCCTACGTGCCCGCCAGCGAAAACTACAACCTGTGCAAAACGAGCCTCGTGATGCCCACCGTGATCACGGGCCAGAACGGCGCCGTCATCTCACAGACCACGAAGATCGCGGTCACCGGCTGCGCCGGGGTGCTGTCCTTCAAGGCCAAGCGGGCAGCGCAGCTCAAGAAAGCCCTGCTGGCCTGCAGGAAGAAGTACAAGCACAACAAGCCCAAGCGGGCCGCGTGCGAAAAGCAGGCCCACAAGAAGTACGGCCCGAAGGCCGTCAAGAAGAAGACTGTCAAGAAGAAGACTGTCAAGAAGAAGAAATAGGTGCGGGGAGCGAAGATCTCGGGCACCGTCCCGGCATCTCGACGCCAGCCCGCGTGCTATCCGGCGCGTGTTCTACCCCGGCTCGTTCTGCAGCGAGCGCCAGAGGTACCTGCACGCCAGCGTGCGGTGGGGGCGCCACCCCAGCGCGATCTCTTCCATCGCCGCCGCCTGCGGGAGCCCGTCCAGGCCATAGGCCCGTTCGATCGCCCGGCGGATGCCCAGGTCGCCGACGGGCAGCACGTCGGGGCGCTCCAGGTGGAACATCAGGAACATCTGGGCCGTCCACGGCCCGATGCCGTTGACAGCGACGAGCTCTGAGATGACCTGCTCGTCTCCGAGCTCGTGCAGGCGCTCGAGCTCCAGCTCACCGGAGATGACGTGCTCGGCGAGTGAGCGCAGGTAGCTCACCTTGGCGCGAGAGAGACCGGCCGCGGCGCGCAGCTCCTCGGGATCGTCTGAGAGGATCTCCTGCGGTGTGGGTGGGCGCCCGCCGAAGCGCGCCGTGAGCCGGCCGTAGATCGAGCGCGCCGCGAGCACCGAGAGCTGCTGGCCGGTTATCGAGCGCACGAGCGCGCCGTAGTGCTCGTCGCTGGCCGATCTCCGATCGGTCGCCGGTGCGACGGGCGCGTCTGAGAGGGGGCCAACGGCGTCGATCAGCCGCGCGAGCAACGGGTCGGCCGCTCGCAGGTGCGCGATGGCCACGATGGCGCCTCAGACCGCCGGCAGCTCGGCCTCGAGCGAAACGCGCTCGCCGTCGAGCGCGTTCAGCGCGCGCTCCAGCGACATCGCCAGGCACGTGAAGCTGGGGGTGTCGCGCACGGTGTAGCGCGACGCCTCGGTCGTTCGCAGCTGCTGCACGAGGTCGAGGAACGCGCCGACGTCGTCGGTGTCGAAGGCGACCACGAACTCCTGGTCGTCGAGGCCGAAGGAGTAGGTCGTGTGGTTGTCCACCCCCGGATATTGGCGTCCGACCTCGATGTGGCCCTGCATGATCCGCCAGCGCTCCGCGGCTGGCAGCGCGTACCACTCGCGCGACTTGACGAACGGGTAGACGAACACGTAGCGCCCGCGGAAGCCCCGCACGACGGCGCGCTCGTCCTCAGAGTATTCCGAGCTCTTGCGCATCCCCAGGAACGAGTAGGGGATCTCGGCCCACTTCATCAGCCCGCTCTGCGCGAGCACCACATGGAACTCGTGGATGCGGTCGAGGTTCTCGGCGTCCGCGACGAGCAGGAGCTCGGCGTCACCTCGCGTTCCGATGAGCGAGAACGACTGCAGCAGGTGGCCGTCGGCAAAGTCCTCGCAGGCGGCCGCGAACTCGAGCTTGTCCTGCCGGCGACGCTCGCCGTCCAGCCGGCGCCACTCGGGAGCGAGCTTCAGAAACGTGTACTTGACGAAGCGGCGCGCCACGCGGTCGATTATCGCAGGGGTGCACGGCTCGACGCAGGGTCCCGGAACAGCCACCGACGCCGCCACCGACTCCGGCGGGGGATACAGTAGGAGATCGTGCGGATCGCGCTGCTGTCGCCGTACTCTTGGACCTACCCGGGTGGCGTCACGCGCCACATAGAGGC
>JADGPK010000143.1 GCA_017882445.1 Solirubrobacteraceae bacterium | reverse complement strand
CGCACTGTGGAGTCAGCCGCCGGTTAGCCTACGCGCTGGTGATCGCGCAGTGCGAACCGCCCCGAGCTCCACTGAGGCTCCGCCTCTTGGAAGGTCGACGCGACGCTGACGCCGGTGCGCACAGGTTATGAAGACGTGTCGCGCGACGAAATAGGGCCCTCTTGCAGCCGACTCCGGGGTTGCGCCGCCGCCTCGCCGACGGGAAACGCTCAGCCAGCGGGCAGGATCAAGTGCTTCCCCTCCCGGGCGACCTTGCCGGACTCGCGCAGGGCCTTGAGCGCCTTCGTGACGCTCACGCGGTGCGCCCCGACCAGGAAGCTCAGCTCCTCATGGGTCAGCGGGAACTCGATGACGAGGCCGCTCGCAGTCCTGGTGCCGTGCTCGCGGGCGACCGTGACGAGAACGGCGTAGAGGCGCTCCTCGAGGTGCGTCGAAGAAGCGCTGCCGACGCGGCTCGTGAGCCACGAGATGCGCTCGCTCATGTTGCGCATGATCTGCAGGCCGATGTTGGGGTGCTCGGTCACGAGCCGCTCGAAGCGCTCCTTGGTGAAGCCGCAGAGCAGGCTGTCCTCCACGCACTCGGCGGTGAGGGGATAGTCGGCGTCCGCGCTGAGAAACGTCTCGCCGATGAAGTCGCCGGCTTTGCGGATGTCGACGAGGATCTCGGTACCGTCGTCGTCGGTCTTGACCAGCTTGACCCGGCCTGCCTTGATGACGAAGAGCAGCGTCGCCGGCTGGCCCTCGATGAACACGTACTGGCCCTTCTCGAAGGGTTTGCGCCAGGCCGCCGCAGTGAGCGCCTGCACCTCGGTCTCCGAGAGTGCCTGGAAAAGCCAGAGGTGGGCGAGGCAGACCGGCGAGACGCCGGCCTGCCCCTTCAGAAGCTCATCACAGGTGCAGCGCATCTAGTCGTGCTCCTGCAGAATCTCGGCGACGCGCGCCCGGAAGTAGTTGAGCGTGGCGGGCACGATCTCGACCTCGGTCTCGGTGTAATCGAAGAACTCGAGCACGTCGAGGTCGTCGATGGGCTCGAGGCCGAAGTCGAGGATGACGACCCGGTCGTAGGCGCCGAAGTTGAGGCGCGCGTCGATCTCGTCCCAACCCAGACCCTCGACGAAGATGCTGCGCCAAGCCTTGAGCCAGCCGGGCGACATGATGAAGGTGCGCTCGCCCAGCTTGGCCTGCTCCGCCGGCGAGAGGAACGCCGCGATGCAGTTCTTAGCGTCCAGCCGGCGGCCGCCGCGTTCGGCGAGCCTGGCGTCGAGGTCGGGGTGACAGGCACCGTAGAAGCAAGCCACGCCGTGCTCAGTGCCAAGGGCTTCGTCGAGGGCTTGGCCGAGGCGCTCCTCGCTCACGTGCAGACCGGCGGGCAGCCAGGCGACCGTGAGATCGGCGCCCAGCACGTGCTCGAGTTCGGAGCGGAAGATGCTGCAGGCGACGAGCTTGGGCACGCCTCTCCTTCAGGCGAGGGCGCGGGAGAGGATGGTGTCGGCCACCTGCTCGGCGCTGGTGAGGGGAAAGTCGGCGGCCGTGAGCACGCCGCCGGCATCGCCGGCGCGCAGCTTGACGTCGCCGACCTCGCAGGTTGTGTCGGCCCCCTGGGGGAAGGCCGCGAGCAGTGCCTCGGGGCTGACGATGGGGAACGAGGCGCCGGCGAGCGCTGCGACGATCTGGCTCTTGAGTTCGCTTCTGACGTCCATGGTCTGCCTCCTGCGCGATGGGTTTCCTCTATGGCCGACGCCGTGACGGCTGTCCGACACCAGCGAAGCCATGGTAGAGGAACCGCGCGTGACCCATTGTAGCGTCGGCTACACGGCCAGCTGCATTCCTGGACTCCGCGACCGGAGTCGACGAGGGTCGTCACAGGTCTTGGAGACGTGTGTGACGGCGAACAACGCGCCCGTTGCAGGTCTTCTCTGAAGGCAGCCGACGCGACGCCGACGCCCCTACCCGACGCGATCGATGATCTGGCGGGAGTCCTGGCCGTGGAGGTCACTGCCTACCTCTGCCGCTACAACGAGGTGCGGCCCTACGCGGCCTTCGCCTTCAGGCCGCCGTCGCGCATGCACTGCTCGTCTCAACCCCTACCTGGGGCGTCGACTCTGCGCGAAGGCTGACGCGGAACATCGCGCGTCTCCTTTGGCCCATCCAACCAGCGTGCGCCGCGAGGAGTTGCTAGCGGCTCACCGGCTGGCACGATTCTGCCAGGGCCAACATGAGATGGTTGGAGAGCTCGTCATCGAGCGTGTTGATCACCCAGTAGGTGGCGCCGTGCTCCCTCCAGGCGACCATGTGCAAACTCCTGCCTTGGTAGAAGAGCAGGTACGTGCGTCCGGCGATGGTGCGCACTGCGCTCGGGTGGGCGATGGCGGGCGGATTGTTCCAGCGAAGGGCCTGCACGCCCCAGTACTCAGTCACGCCCGAGACGACGTCGGTCACCGTGCCGACGGCGATCGCTGCCGCCACGTGCCGCCGGTCGGGAGTCTCTACCGAGTAGGCGCGGAAGGGCACGCTCGCTGTGTCATAGCCCAGACCCGGCGGCCAGACTGTGGGCGCCTCGAGGGTCAGTGGAGTGCGGCGCGCGAGGGCGCGCCAGGCACTCCAGTCGTAACCTTGACGCTGGGCGGCCGCGGCACGCGGTGAGGGACTCGCAGCCGGCGTAGCGGAAGCGGTCGCGGAGGGGCTCGCGGCGGTAGAGGCGGCGGCGCGGTGAACGGGCGGGAGTACCGGGTTCTCGAACTCGTGCACGGCCTGGGCGATGGCGCTCGGCGAGGCGACAACGTAGGAGACGCCACCGATCGTCGGCGTGCTGCCCTCGACGTGCGCCTGGTAGATGTGCGAGGTGTCGAGCGTGAGTGCCATGTTCACGATCGCCAGAAGCTCCTTGAGCGAGTCGAGATCGGTCGTCGTCAGCCCACTGATCGCCTTGGCCATCGCCACCACTCTCGTCCAGTCGCCGCTCCAGCGCACGGCCTGGCGCTGCACCTCGCGCAGGAACAGCTGTTGGCGGACCATGCGCGTGAAGTCGCCCTTCTGATCGTGCCGGAAGCGCACGAAGTTGAGCGCCTGCTTGGCCTTGACGAGCTGGTAGCCGGGCTGTAGATCGATCGGCTGAAAGCCCGTCCCCTCCGGATTGTAGTAGCGGTGGTCGATGGGCAGGTAGACGCCGTGGAGGATGTCGACGAGGTGCCAGAAGCCGCCAAAGTCGATGCGCATGAAGTGGTTGATGGGCAGGCCGGTGACGTCCTCGAAGGTCTTCACCGCGAGCTTGACGCCGCCGTAGGTGTAGGCGGCGTTCAACTTGTTGTAGCCCACGCCGGGGATGTCCCAGCGCAGGTCGCGTGGCAGTGAGAGCATGGAGATCGTCTTGGCCTGCGGGTCGAGGCGCACGAGGATCTGCGAGTCCGAGCGCCCCGGATCGCCCGGCCCCGCGTGGTCGATGCCGAGCAGGAGGATGTTGACCGGCTTGTTGGGCAGGGGGCGCTGCAGTGCCGTGCGCGCCGCAGCGACGGTCGTCTTCTGCTCGGGAGTGCCGCCGCGGCCCATCTGGCCGACGAAGCCGCTGGTCCAGCCGAGGGCGACGCCCGGCGCTGCGGAGGCCGCGATCAGGACCCCGATGCAGAGGACTTTGAAGACGAGGCGACGGCCAAAAGCCAGGGAGTACGCACCAACCGCGAACGCGGCACAGGCGGCGACCGCGATGGCGTAGGGCCACCACTGCGGCAGTCGACGGACATGGCGAGTGACGCCGACGACCGCGAAGAGGTCACCGAAGACCTGGCGCCCGAAGAGCAAGGCGAGGACGACTGCCGCGACGAGGAGCAGCGGTCCGACGACACGTGGGATGGCACGCAGCGCCGCGCCGCGCCGCGCTCGCGGCGCAGCGCCGGCGCGCCCCACGACGCGCACAGGCTCGTCACTGCCGGATCTGTAGTGTCTGATCTCTGCCATGCCAGTTGGCCCACTATGCACCTGGG
>JADGPK010000142.1 GCA_017882445.1 Solirubrobacteraceae bacterium | reverse complement strand
GGTCAGCAGGCGGAGCCGGCTGCGCTCGCCGCCGGACAGCATCTCGACGCGCTTCTCCACCTCGTCGGGGCCGAACTGGAAGCGGCCGAGGAGCTTGCGGGCCTGCTCCTCGTCGTGGCCGACCAAAGGGAGCACGGTCTCGAGGCACGTGTCCGTCTCAGTGAGCTCGCGGCCCTGCTGGGAGTAGTAGGCGACGCGCGCGTTGTGGCCGAGGTGCGCGGCGCCGTCGCTGAGGCTGCGCAGCCCGGCCACCGTCTCGACCAGCGTGGTCTTACCGGAGCCGTTGGCGCCCAGCAGCGCGACCTTCTCGCCGCGCTCCAGCACGATGTCAACGTCGCGCACGAGGGTGCGAACCCCGGCTGGGTCGTCGGCGGCGCCGACGCGGAGCGCCGGCGTCTTCATCTCGAGCACCACGCGCGCCGAGGGCTTGGGCTGTGGGAGGCCGAGCTTGAAGCTCCTGCTCTGCCTGGGCGGCTCCCGCAGCCCGCGCTTGATGCGCTCGATCTGCGTGAGCTTGGCCTTGGCTTGCTTCGCCTTGTCTTTCTTGGCGTGGAAGCGGTCGTAGAAGCGCTGCAGCTGGGCGATCTTCTCGAGGTCCTGTTCGTACTCGCGCCGCATGAGGTCGAGGCGCGCCTCGCTCTCGCGCAGATAGGCGCCGAAATCGCCCCCCTGGACCGCGACGTGCTCGTGCTCGACGGCCAGCACGCGCTGGCCCACCTTTTCGAGCAGCCTGCGGTCGTGGGTGACCAGGACGAAGGCCCGCGGGTACTCGGCGAGGAAGCCTTCGAGCCACTCCACCGAGTCGATGTCGAGGTGGTTGGTGGGCTCGTCGAGCAGCAGGAGGTCGGCTTCGGCGAGAAGGGCGCGCGCCAGCGTGATGCGCGTGAGCTCGCCGCCGGAGAGAGACAGCAGGTCGCGCTCGAGCATCTCGTCGGGCAGGCCGAGGCCCTCGACGACGCCGCTCAGGCGGCTGCGGTAGGCGTAGCCCCCCGCAGACTCGAAGCGGCGCTGCAGTTGCTGATACGTCTTCATCGTGTCGCGCAGCTCGGGACTGTGCTCGGCGAGGCCGCAGAGGCTCTCCTCGGTGGCGCGCAGCGCCTCCTCGAGCTGCACGGCCTCGCCGAACGCCTCCAGGAGGTAGTCGCGCACGGGGCGGTCGCGCTCGAGTTCCGGCGTCTGTTCGTGCAGCCACACGCGACGGCCGCGCGCCCGCGCGATGGTCCCTGAGTCGGCGTCCTCGTCGCCCGAGATGAGGCGCAGCAGCGTGGTCTTGCCGGTGCCGTTGCGGCCGACGAGCACGGCGTGGTCGTGCCTGTCGATGGCGAACGCGACGGTGGTGAACAGGCGTTGCCCACCGAAGGATTTCTCGACGTTGTTGAAGGTGACGATGCTCATGAGTAGCTGCGCCCTCGCGCGTGCGTGCGGGGACGGGAGCGGCAGGATACCACCGCCGCCGCGTCGCGGCCAGCGCACGCCCGACGGTGCGGGCCTGCTAAGCTGGACGACGATGGTCCGCGAAAGGAGAGGCATCTGAGCCGGCACGGCGACCAGCGTGTGGTCAGCCTCGGGCCGCGCAGCACCGTGTTCGCGGTGCTCCAGGCGTACCCGTTCCTGGAGGAGTTCCTGTATGCGTATCACGCAGCCTTCGGCAGGATCTCGCGTCCGGGCGGGCGCACGGGATGGGCGCGCATGACGACCCTCGGCGACGTCGCCATCGAGATGGACGTCACCTGGCGCCAGCTGGTGCGCGACGTCTCCGCCGAAGTGGCCCGGGTCACCGGCAAGGAGCCGCCGGTGAGCGACGCGCGGCGCGCGGTCGCGAGCGACGACCGGCGCCTCGCCGAGCTGCGCGAGATCGCCGCCCGGCTGGAGGACGGCGGCTCGCTCGTCGAGCTCGCGGCTCGGCTGCGTGAAGTCACTGCCGGGGTAGACGCGACACAGGCGGCGGCGCTCGACCGCGCGCTCGCCGCCGCCGCCGCAGAGGCGCGGGCCGCCGCCGATCGCAGCGTGCAGACGGCGGTCGGCCTGTCCGCCGACACCGTCGTGAGCGGGTCACCGGAGGGGCACCCCTTGAACTCGCTCCGCCGCGAGGGGATGCAGGTCCGGGCACTGCGCGCGGGGTTGAGGGCGGAGCTCGAGCGTCTTGGAGGCTCGCCCTCCCGGCGGCGCTGGCGCGCGGGCCGTCCTCTCGTGGCGCGCCTCGTCGAACGGCTCTCCGGTGTGGAGTCGCGTGTTCGCCGCGAGCAGCAGGCCTGGTTTCCCGCTCTGGCCGTGCTCGGCGCGGAGGGGCCGGCGGCGCTGATGCGCGACCGCCAGGCCGAGGCGCTCGAGGCGCTCCGTCGCCTGCGCTTGGCGGTCGCCCGCGACGATGCCGGGTCCGCGGTCGAGAACGGCATCCGGCTGCTCGACCTTCTCGACGATCTCGCGGCAACGGAGGAGCAGGTGCTGGCCCCGATCGCCGAGCGCTCGCTTTCTCCCGGTGACTGGGCCGCCGTACGTGAGCTCGAGGACGGGGTGGGGTGGTCGCTGATCGCCGCGCCGCCGCCCTGGCCTGCGCCCTGACGGGGAGCATCCGGGCTTCGCCCCCGCTTCTTGGGGGCACAACACGGGGGATGAGCACCTTGGACCGCACCGAGACGCTCCTCCGGAGCCGTGTGGAGATGGCCGCCGAAGGGCGGCGCATCGTCGACGCCGCGCGCGAGCGCGGCCTCACGCTGCGCCTCATCGGCGGCCTCGCCGTGCGCGATCACTGCGAAGAGCTCGCTTTCTGCAGCCGCGACCACTCGGATCTGGACATGGTCGGCCTGGCCCGCGAGGTCGGGGGGCTCGTGAGCCTGTTCGAGGCGTTGGGCTACCGCGAGCGCATCCATGTGCGCGAAGCGACGATGCGCGAGCAGGCCCAGTTCGTGCGCGAGTGCGCCCACGAAAGCGCCGACGGCGCCTACGCCGTCCACGCTGAGGACCACGTGGACGTGTTCCTCGACGTGTTCCGCATGGATCACAGGGTGGACCTCCGCGAGCGGCTCGCCGTCGAGCCGTACACGGTGTCGGCCAGCGATCTGCTGCTGACCAAACTGCAGGTCTTCAGGGCGGAGGATCGCGACCTGCGCGATATCGTGACGCTCCTCAAGGACGACGAGCTGGCCGGCGAGGACGCCCCCGGCACGGTAAACGTGGCGTATCTGGCCGAGGTCTGCGCGCGTGACTGGGGACTCTACTACGACGTCACGCGGAACCTGCGGCGCTGTGCGGAGTCGCTCGGAGTCTACGGGCTCGAGCCTGCGGATGAAGACCAGGTGCGGGCCGCGCTGGAGCGTCTGACCCAGGCTATCGAGGCGGTGCCGAAGACACGCGCCTGGCGCTGGCGCGCCAAGGTCGGCACGCGGCGGCGCTGGCACGAACACGTCGAAGAACAGGATGGTGAGTCGCCATGAAGATCGCGCTGATCGGCACCGATCTCGCTGTACCATCGCTATCGAGGATCACGCCGAGCACGTAGCTGAGGATGCCGGAGTAGATGGGCCACTGCTTGATGTCGAGCCCCGCGGGGATCGTGTAGTCGCGGAACTTGGCCGGCGCCATGAATTCCATCCGGCCGCCGGCCTTCTCGACGGCCGCCTGGATGCCGCTGTTCTTGTAGGCCTCGTCCGCCTGGCTGCCGAAGGGCGAGTCCATGATGCGCACGCAGCCGGCCCCGGTCAAGGCCGCCCCGGCGGCCGCCACGTCGGCGATTCTCAGGAAGTCTCTGCGGGTACACTCGCGCATGACTGGGCCAGGGGTAGCAGCGACCTGGGGCGAAGACACGCATCTTGGGCGCAAGCGAGCACTACGATACACTTCGTGGCGGAGGGTGACGACATGGACATCGGCAAGTGCTTCAAGGATGCTTGGGGACTTTTCAGGCTCGATTGGGGGCCGCTCGTGGTCACGGCGCTGATCGCGGCCGTCATCGTCGGCGTGGTCAACGTGGTCGTCGGGCTGGCCGTGGGCGGCAGC
>JADGPK010000141.1 GCA_017882445.1 Solirubrobacteraceae bacterium | reverse complement strand
GCCCTTGTCGACGAAGGTGTACATCTCCTTGCGCACGATGTCGGTGGTCTCACCGACGCCGCGCTCGAAGAGCCCGGTCTCCTCGAACTCGGGCGTGACGATGCGCCGGTAGCCGTAGGCCGCGAAGAGGCGCGCCGCCGCAGAGACCATCGCGTCGCGCCGCGCGGCCGCGGCGGGGAGCAGGTCGTAGGTGCCCTTGGGGGCGCGAGGCGCGCTCACCAGCGGTGGTCGGGGTCTTCGGGGTCGTAGCGGAGCGGCGCGAGGAACGGGTTGAGAGCCAGCTCCCGGCCCAGGGACGTTTCGGGGCCGTGGCCGCAGTACACGGCCGCGTCGGGCGGGAAGCGCCACACGAGCTTGGCGATGGAGTTGAGCAGCCGGTCCATGTCGCCGCCGGGCAGATCGGTGCGGCCGACGCTGCCCTGGAAGATGAGATCGCCGACGAACAGATGCGCGTCGCCGAGGGCGAAGGTGTAGGCGCCGCGCGAGTGTCCCGGCGTGGGGATGGCGAGCACCTCGATGGGCAGCGCCAGCGTCTGCTCGCCGCTGATGGTGACGGCGTCGGCGACCGGCTCGATGTCGAAGCCGGCCATGGCGCCGAGGCCGCCGTCGGCCATCTGCGAGGCGTCGAGCTCGCCCACGTACACGGGTATCTCGAAGTGCCGCGCCAGCGGCGCGACGCCGCCGAAGTGGTCGAAGTGGCCGTGCGTGACGAGCACCGCTGCCGGCGCGAAGCCGAACTCGGTGAAGGCCTCGATGATCACGCCGGGTTCGTCGCCCGGGTCGATGACGAGGCCGGTCTGACCCTGCACGACGACGAAGCAGTTGGCCTGCAGCGGGCCGAGCGGGAGCGCGAAGACTTCGAGCGGATCAGCCATGGTGATACCTCGGACGGTCGACAGTCGGTGCTGAGCGTATCAGACGGCGGCGAGACGGGTCGACCTGCAGGGGCTCCGCGCTGCGCAGGGGCAGGGGCGCTCGGGAGGGCGCTCGCTACGCTCGCTCCGTTCGGCAAGCAGGCCGGCGCTCGCACGGGGTGACAGAGCCACCCCTACCTCGCGCCGGCCGCCTCACGAGCCTCCCTCGCATCCCCTGCCCCTGCTCCGCTCGGGCGTCGAAAGCGCTGGGCGCACCAATCGCCGCCGTCTGACCTTCTGCGGCCTGTCCCTGTGCGCGCAGCCGGGGCGGAGCGCCTGCGACGCCGCCCTGCCGCGCCGGCCTTCCGGGCCGATGGATCCCCTGACCTCGAGCAAGGCCGAGCCTGCGCGCACCAAGACGCGCCGCAGGGCAGGGCTCTCGCAGTTGCCAGCGCCTTGGATCCCAACGCGTTGCCCGGCGCTGGATGAAGTGTGGATCAGGCTCGAAATCCCAGCAGGCACATCATAGGTGGTCGTGCCAGCGCCTTGGGCAACCGATTGGCGTGCCACAGCTGTCGTCGATTCCGCCCATACGCAGTCTGGATATGCCCGCGTTCCTATCTCAGTGGTACAGTCTTACGCGAGAGTCGGCAGCTGCATCCGGCGCCTATCCAGTTTGCCGAGTATTTGCCAGGCCCAATTCCCGGAGCGTAGTCGGAGTCCGGGGGTTGTCGCATTGGCTTCCCGCGCAGTAAGCTGCTGGCGACGCTGAGCACAGCGATCCTCGGGCAAGGGGGAGCAAGGTGACGGTACCTCGCACCGAAGTTGATCCAGCGCGGTTCAATCGCGACCTTGTGTTGCCGCACGAACTCCGCCTTCAGGACTTCCAGCTTGCTCTGCAGGACGTCTACGATTTCTTCTACGATGTGAACAGCGCCCTCGCCGGTCGCGGCCTTGGGCGATTCGACGACATGCTTCGCCCCGCTGCGATGTCCGGAATCCTCTCGGACATGCTGACCGCCAGTCTCGCGAAGCACTCGCGCGCGCTCACGGTGAACGGATACTTCAACGGGCATCCCGACCTCATCGTGGCGGGCAAGTACGCCAACGACTCCGTCCAGGCCGGCGGCGATGGCGTAGAGGTGAAGACCACACGCAAGCGCGGCGGCGCAGTCGACACTCATGGAGCACGCGAGCAATGGATGTGCGTGTTCGTCTACGCAGTCGACAACGAGACGCAACCTGCCGCCGACCGAGCGCCGATGGAGTTCATCGAGATCTACCTGGCCCACGTTGTGCCCGACGACTTCCGACGCAATCCGCGTGGCGAGCTGGGCACGCGAACCGCGACACTTCATCGCCAAGGCATCCGCAAGCTTCGTGAAGGCTGGGTCTACCGCTAGGAATGATCGATCGGCTCCGCGCTGCGCACATCGAGCGCTGCAAGCTCTCGAATCGCAGACTGCGCCAGAGTCACGTAGCGCGGGTCGTGCTCTATGCCGATACTCTGGTACCCCAACGCCTCGGCTGCCGCGAGTGTTGATCCAGCGCCGGCGAACGGGTCGAGAACGATGCCTTCACCGAGCGGTAGTACGGCGCGCACAACCTCTCTCATGAAGGCCTGCGGCTTGAGACTCGGGTGAGGTGCGATAGCGCGCTCGCGCTTGTGCGTAGGTGCCGACTTGATCACGTCGCCGAAAGGCCGATCTTCACTCGGCCGCCGGAACCCACCCGTCTTCCAGCGACGCAAGTTGTCCTGGACCCGACCGACAATCGGTTTGCGAAACAGCAGCCATGGCTCCCACATCGACCGCGGCATCACGCTGACGCCGCTGAACTCCTCGTGAGCGTCCTTCGGCCGATCGCCTCCGCGCATCGTCATCACGAGGCGAATGACCTCGCCCCGGCGCTCTAGTCCAGCGCGGGCGAGCGATGCAGCAACGATGTATGACAGAAGCGGGTTCGAGGCAACGACCACGTTCGCGCCGGGCACGAGAACCGGGAGCAAGGCTCGAGCCCAGTCGAAGAAGAAGTGGTCCAGTTCCTCCAATTGAGCGGTGGTCAACGTCGTGAACCGCGGTAGCGGCGCACGCGTGTGGCCGTCGAACGACGGTGGTATCCGCCAGACCCCTCCCCTTCCTGCCCTGAGTTTCGCCTGTTGTTCGACTGAGTACTCGTGCAGGCCGTAGGGCGGATCCGTCACAACCGCGTGAATCGAGTTCGGTGGGCGGGCCGCAAGCCAATCAAGGCAGTTGGCGCCAACCAGCGCAGCGCGTCCAACCTGGACCGTTTCGAAGTCGCCACCGCAGAGCCGCACAGGCGGTGCATCTACCGTGTCCACTTCATCGAACGGCAATCTGAGTTCGTCACGAAGGCGATACAGCCCACGCGATTCCCGCTCGAACGTCGCCGGTGTGTTGATCTGGATGTACGATCGCACCGACGACTGAGAGGTCTCGCCGATGAGTGCGGTCACCGCATCAGCTATCTCCCTGGAACTCATCGGATTTGCCTGCAGACTCATTGTTTCGATGATCGCATCGCGAACTTCGCCCGGTTGTTTCCTGTTCTGCGGTGATTCCACAAGGCCATCTTGACGTCCAGACGTCATTTGGTCAATACCCCGTCGGGGTTACGTTCCCTGGTGGGTCCGGAGGTCTCCGGCATAGTTGCAGTCTGGCGCTCGGGTCGGACGGATCACCGCGACGGGCCTAACTTCAGGTTTGTAGCGCAACACCTGCGCCGTTGAACATGACTGCCGATCATGCTGGGACGCAACGACAATTCGTGAGGGGCCGAGCATCGCTGGCAGCCCACGAGCGTGAGGGCTGAGAGTCGAGATTCCGGCTGCGGCGCGACCAGGCTCGAGCGGAGCAGGGGCAGGGGGATGCGAAGGGGGCTCGTGAGGCGGTCGGCGTGAGGTAGGGGTGGCGTTGTCACCCCGTGCGAGCGCCGGCCTGCTTGTGCCGAACGGAGCGAGCGAAGCGAGCGCCCCACTGAGCTCCCCCTGCCCCTGCGCAGCGCCGCGAGGGTACGGCTCAGCTGGCGACGACGCGGTAGGCGTCGTAGACCGTGTGGATGCTGCGGATGTTGGCGAGGATGTTGTCGAGCTGGCGCACGTCGCCCACCTCGAGCGTGAAGCGGTC
>JADGPK010000055.1 GCA_017882445.1 Solirubrobacteraceae bacterium | reverse complement strand
CAGCGAACGCCCCGCCTGACGCATAAACCACACAGGCACACACTCCACCCGCTCCCCACGCAAAGCACGCAACAACAACGCCCGCCGCACGGCAGGGTCCCCGCCCACGGCAGAGTTCGCGAGCGTCCCGGTCGGCACCACACTGACCCTATGAGAGCGCGCGCGTCTATGCAAGCCGGAAAGCCACGAGCGAAGCTGAACTTCCTACGCAGCGACTATCCGTAGTCTCCACGTAGGAGGTCGGGACGAGCCTGGACCTGCCGCTCTACCCTCGCTCCAGGTGCAGGTATGACTGCACCCGCTCGACGCGATCGTAGGCGGCCAGCCTGCCGTTCGGCTGCACCAGCAGGCGTTGGCCGTCGGGGCAGCGCACGACGGGGGAGCCTTTCTGCGCCGCCACGATCCTGTAGTCGGACGGCAGTCTCCGGATCCGCTGAAGCTGGCGCAGAGTCAGCGGGCGACTCATCGCCTCATCACCTCCATTCGCTCAGCGTCCTGAATAGCCCAGCCGACACGTTCGATGAACTGGAGTGAGGAGTGCTGGTCGTCCAGGTTGACGAGATCGACACGCTCGTTCAACAGCACGGGGCCGCTGAGGCCCTCGTCGAGATCCTCGGCGTTCGGCAACACGATAACTCGTGCCATGGGAATGACCTCCTTCGAGGGGAATCCGACACCCGGCTTCACACTGACGACGCGTTTTGGCCACGAGGCACACGCGAAGGCGGGATAAGTCTGTGGCGGACGTTGACCGTGGATGAGTTCCCGTCCGTCGTCTCAATGCCCTACCACAATGCGAAGCGCCGCGAAACCATGGATTCCGCAAATACCGGCATTTTCGTTTCTGGTCGCCGGAACGTCGGACTTTTCTGGACGAATAGCGGCGAGGCGACACCCGCGGCGCTCAGCGCTCAGGTCTGCTCGTAGGTCGCGACGATCAGCGCGCGAGCCAGGGTGTGGCTGAAGAGGTTGAACCCCAGGATCGCGGGAGCGGCGTCGGCGCCGACGCCGAGCTTCTGCACGTCCACGGCGTGCACCGCAAACACGTAGCGGTGAGGGCCGTGACCGACGGGCGGAGCAGCGCCGATGTAGCCGACACCGCCGGCGTCGTTGCGGAGCGTGACCGCGCCGGCGGGCAGGCTCGTGCTGCCGGGGCTCCCGGCACCGGCGGGCAGTTCGGTGACATCGGCGGGGATGTCGGCGACCGCCCAGTGCCAGAACCCGCTCCCGGTCGGCGCGTCGGGGTCATAGCAGGTCACCGCAAAGCTCTCGGTGTCGGCCGGGAAGCCCGACCACGACAGCTGTGGGGAGCGGTCCTCGCCGCCGGCGCCCATGACACCTGAGACCTGCGGCGGAGACAGCGGTTGCCCGTCGGCGATGTCGGTGCTGGTCAGGTTGAAGGAAGGAACCTCGGGCAGAAACGCATAGGGCAACTCGGGTCGCCTGGTCGTAGTCATTGCGACTCCTTCGGTCGAAGATCATCGGCCGCCCGCGGGCACGCACCAGCCGGCGCGTCGCCAAATATATGGGTCGCCCGGTGAGGAAGCGTCTACGTAGGGGCGACGCGGTGGAGAACGGTCGGCGAGCACGTCGCGGATCCGGTCCAGCACGACCTGCGCATCGGCCTCGCTGGCGTCAGGAAGGAGCACCGCGAACTCGTCTCCCCCGAGCCGCCCGATTGTGTCCATCGGTCGGAGCGGACCGCTGTGACGATGGCCGCATGGGCAGGCAGTCCGTGCTGAAGATCACCGCGCTTGTGGCGCCGGGGGAAGCTTGTACGCGTCGATCCATGTACGGACCCAAGCTGCGATCGGCTCCACGCGGGTGAAGACGGACGGGCGTCGAGTGGAGCATCTTCTGTAAACGTGACTGGTGATACCGATCTGAACGAGTTCGCCGTCAGCACCCTGTGGGGCCAGCAATGGTCCGCCGCTGTCTCCCAGACAACCACCAGTTCGATAACGCGGGGGGTCGATCGTGCAGATCTCGGTGCCAGCGTTCTTCAATCAATGCACGTAAAGCACGCCGCAGTCCCATCGACACGAATCGCGGACACCTTGATCGGCGAGCTAGAGTTCCCGTGTGCCGAGACGTCGCGTCGTGATCGACCATCTCACCGTCGGCGTGAGCGACCTCGCACGAAGCCGAGCGTTCTACTTCCAGGCGCTCGTGCCCCTCGGCTTCAGTGAGATCGGACCGTGGCGCGAGGGAGCCCGGGAGATCGAGTTCGGCCTCGAAGAGGCAGCCGACTTCGCGATATCCACGGCCTACTCGACCGGAGCCCCCGTGCACGTCGCGTTCGCTGCGGACCGGCGGGAACAGGTCGACGCCTTCTACGCGGCGGCCATCGCAGCGGGAGGACGTGACAACGGGCCCCCGGGTCTCAGGCCCGAGTACTCAGACGGCTACTACGGCGCGTTCGTGCTCGATCCAGACGGCCACAACGTCGAGGCCGTCTGCCACGGCGAAGCCGGCCGCTGACTGCGACTGCTGCACATCGACCTACGCGTCGCTGCCGGCGTCAGCCGAGTGACGACCCGATTGCCGGCGGGGAGCCCGGGGGGAGCACGACGTCACCGGTGCGCGGGATCGTGTTCCACGAGGCGGCAGCGCCGATCAGGGCGGAGATGGTCGACTCGATGATCACGAGGTACATCAGTTGGCGGTAGACGAACTGCTGAAGGGGTAGGGCCCACAGCGGACGCAGCGACTCGCCGTCGAGCCGGAAGGCGATGACGGCGATCGTGAGCTGCAGGACGTTGAAGCCCAACCAGAAGGCGAGAACCGGAGCGGCGTCGCCGAAGATCAGTCCGTAGAGCGCGAACAGGTCGATCGTCGGCGCCACGAGGGGCAGAAGGATCTGGAACAGAATCATGTAGGGCAACGCACGGAGGCCGATCCGGCGGTCGTCAGGGTCGCGGCTGACCATCGCGCCCTTGTGCTTCCAGACGGCCTGCATCGTGCCGAACGACCACCTGTAGCGCTGCCGCCAAAGCCCGCTGAACGTGGAGGGCGCCTCGGTCCACGCGCGGGCGTACTCCGTATAGACGACCCGGTGTCCGCGCCGCCCGATGGACAGCGTCAAGTCGGTGTCCTCGGCGAGCGTGTCGCTGGAGACGCCGCCGACCTCGACCAGGACGCTGCGGCGGAACGCGCCGATGGCGCCCGGTACGGTGGGCGTGCACTGCAGTACCTCATACATGCGGCGGTCGAGGTTGAACCCCATGACGTACTCGATGTGCTGCCAGCGACCGAGCAGGCCGCTGCGGTTGCCGACCTTGGTGTTGCCTGACACCGCGCCGACGGCAGCGTCGGCGAGCGGCCGCACGAGGTTGGCGATGGTGTTCTGCTCGAACATGGTGTCGCCATCGACCATGACCACGACCTCGGCCTCGGTGGCCAGCACCCCGGTGGTGAGGGCGGCGGCCTTGCCCCCGTTGGCTCGTCGGATCACGCGGACGCCAGGCAGCCCGAGTTCCTCGACGAGGTCCCCCGTGCCGTCCGTGGACCCGTCGTCCACCACGATGACTTCCAGGTCGGGGTAGTCCGCCCGGGTCAGCGAGCGCACGGCGCCCTGGATCCCGACGGCCTCGTTGTAGGCCGGCACTATGACCGCCACCGACGGCTGAAACTCCAGGGAGGGTCGTGATCGCGTGCGGCGGACCTGGACCCCTGCGAGCGACGCGACGATCAGGACGCGGGCCGCGACGAGGATGCCGACCGCGACGATGATCCAGCCCAGCGCGCTGGTCATCCAGAACGCCATCTCGACGGCCCACAGGAACATGGTCCCGCGGGCGCGTTCGAGCCAAGGGGCGGCCGGCTCTGCCTCCGCGCGCGTGAGGCCGAGCATGTCGCGCAGGGTTACGAACGAGTAGCCCTGCGAGCGGAGCTTCGAAATAATCGTCGCGAGCGCCACGACGGTCTGGCTCCTGTCGCCGCCGCCGTCGTGGAACATGATCACGCCGCCCCGCCCTGCCGGTGGCGTAGCGTTGCGGACGATTTGCGCGACACCCGGTTTCTCCCAGTCACGAGCGTCGTAGTCGGCCAGCGCGATGATGTACCGCGTGCCCGCCGCCTTCGCCAGCGCCCGCTCGGTCCGCGGCGTGACCGCGTCGCTGGTCGCCGAGTACGGCGGGCGGATGAACCGCGAGTAGTGGCCGGTGATGCCGAGCAGGACGGCCTCGGTGAGGCCGACCTCTACATGGCGCAGCCAGGCCGGGCCGGTGGACATCCCGGCGTGAGTGAACGTGTGGTTGCCGATCTCATGACCGGCGCGCGACCTCCCGCACGAGTTCAGGGTGCCGGGCTGCCTGGCTGCCCACCATGAAGAACGTGGCAAGTACGCGTTCGCGCCGGAGCACTTCGAGGATCTTGGGTGTCCACTGGGGGTCCGGGCCATCGTCGAAAGTCAGCGCGATCCTCTTGCCAGGATTGGGCTGCGGTGACAGCAGGTGGTCGCCCTGCGCAACCAGCAGCGGTCGTGAGCCATTCAGCGGCGCCCCGGCCTGGAGATCCGCGGGAGCCTCGGTACCAGCCCCGATGGTGTGGGTGCAGAAGCCCTGGAAGGCGATCAGCGCGCCGAGGAGCACGAGGCAGGTGCCGAGCAGCCACCAGTGGGCGGGTGGGTTCCTGAGACGTGAGCGCAGCGCGGCAACCTGTCGAGGACCCTCACCTGAATCGTCGCTGGTCAAGGGATCGTCACCGTGCCGTTGGCGCTGGCGCCCGGCGTCTGGGTCTGACCAGGCGGTGTCCGCGTTTGCCCGGGCGCAGTGGTCGACGGGCTCGTCGTGGAGCGGGAGGGCGCGGGCGCAGGTGACGTGAGCCCGCGGCCGAAGGTCGTCTTGGTGCGCCCGGGGGGCGTCGTTCGCACTGGCGCTCGCGTCTTCCCGCGGGACGGTGCGGGGACGGCCGGGCGGCGCGATGGGACAGGCACGGTCGTGTGCTTGGCCACGGCGGCCTGCACCCGCTCGGGCAGCGCCGGAGGCGCGGCCTCCCGCGCGCCGAGGTCGCCGACGATCGGCAGGCCAGCGAGCGGCTGCAGCCCGAGCCCGCCGAGGATCAGCACGACCAGCCACAGTCCCAGGGCCGTCGTCGCGACGCGCCCAGCGATCGCCATGCGACGCCGCCGCCGACCCGTGGAATCGACGAGGACCTGGTGGCGGAGGGTGGTGGGAGCGTGGGGCTCTGGCATGTAACTACCTGACGTATCGGCATGGCCACGGGGGGCTCAAGCGCGCACCTGCGCATACGCCCTCGCCAGACGTGCGAATGTCCTCCGAAACATTCTGCCGCGTCGTCAGGGCGTCGGACCAGGGGCAGGATTCGAACCTGCGTCAGACGAGTTATGAGGTTGGGATACGATCGTCCAGACGCTTCCAAAGCGCCGATCAGACCCCCCGAAGCGCTCCACCGCCTCAAAGCTTGAGCAACCGCTGTGGGGCGCCGAGCTCGATACGGCGATCGGCGCGGCGATCACGCTCGCCCCCGGCTTGACCGGAGCAAAATCCGCGAAGGACACGGCCGACGCATTGGCGCCGATCGGCCCAAGGGTGGTAGCACCGCAACTGCCGCCAGAGAGCGCACAGCCCAACCGGCGGTGTGACATCACTCAGCCCCCGGGTAACAGGGCGTCGCTCAGTAGCCCAGCCGGTGGCGCCAGCGCTTGATGCCGCCGTTGGCGCTGGCGTGGTCATACAGCGACTTCTTTCCGGCGGCCCGCCACTCTTGGGCCTTCGGCCATCGGTCTCGGCCCTCCAGGAACGCGCGCATCTCTGCCTCAATGCGCTCGTCGGTCCACTTCGTTGGACGGAGAGCACCGTCTGCCTGCCTGGCGAACACGTAGTCCGTGCTGCGTCCCCGGCGGTTGGCGCGCAAGACGCCCGCCTGCACCAGGTCGGCGACATCCTCCTTGGCCGTGCTCAGGCCAACACCGGCGATCTGCTGGTACTCGGCGCGGGTAAAGCGCGACCGCTGTGCCACCACAAGATCTGTCAGAGCCTGCTCCTGGCGCAGGTTGAGCTCGGTGCCCGGCCGCACATGCGAGGAGATGCGAGCAAGCGTCTCGACGCGCTCGGCGACACGCTCGTACTCATGAGCCAAGCCGTCGAGGAAGTACTCGAGCCAGGGACCGAGGTTCTTGTCGTGCCGTCGCACGGTACGCAGAGCGAGGAGGTATGCGTCCTTGTCGCGTGCGTAGTGGGCGCTCGAACGAGAACACGCGCCGCTCCAGTAAGCCCTCGCGCAGGAGGATCATCCCGGTGAGCAGCCTTGCCATACGCCCATTGCCATCAGCGAACGGGTGGATCCAAGTCACGGCCCAGTGCGCCACTCCGGCGAGCACGGGAACCGGATACGTCTCGCGCTGCTCCCGGTTCTTCCTGAGCCACCCACACAGCCATTCCATGTATGCGGGCACAAGCTCAGCCGGCTCGCCTTCGTGGAAGACCTCCCCGCTGATCCTGTCCGCGACCACCGCGACGCCGTCGCGCCATGCACCCTCGTGGTGCGACTCGAATCCGGGCTTCGTGCCTCCCAACCCCCGAGTCAGGGTGCCGTGGATGCGCAGAAGGACGTCGGGCTCGTAGACGAGGACGCCGTCCGCGTGGAGCTCGTCGATGAGCCTGAGGGCGCGTACATAGTTGACCAACTCGATCTTCGCGCGAGCGTCCGGGGTCAGCTCGCCCCTGACGGCTCGGAGGCTAATTGGCCGGCGGATTGTGCATACCGCAATCTGGCTTTCCAGCCTGTCTCGGCCGGCTGCTTCCACGTGGAATCCCCTATAGACAAAGGGGATTCATGCCACTCGGCCGATTATTCCGAGAGTATTCGGCCGAGATCGCAGCCAAGTGCAGCATCGACGCTCTCGTGACACCTGTGGGGTGCGTAAACCCGATCGTGCCCGTTGGCGCGGCATTTTGGGCTATTCGATCCGTAGTGTCGCCGGCTCTATCGATCAGAGGAGGGGCCGGTGCTGGCGTCGTTGCTGTACGTGTTGTTCGGGCGTGTGATGGCGCTCGTGTTGCTGCGTTTTCGCTCGTCGGATTTCAAGGAGCTCGAGATCGTCGTTCGGCGCCATGAGCTCGCGGTCTTGTGCCGGCAAGTGTCGCGCCCGGCACTGCGGCCCGCTGACCGCGCGTTCTTGGCTGCGGCGAGCCAGCTGCTCCCCAGGGAGCGCTGGCGTTTGTTCTTCGTGACCCCGGACACGCTGCTGGCGTGGCATCGGCGGCTCGTTGCCCGCCGCTGGACATACCCCGGCAGGCGTCCCGGTCGCCCGAGGATCAGCCGTGAGGTTCGCGAGCTGGTCCTGCGGCTCGCGCGGGAGAACGCTCGGTGGGGCTATCGGCGGATCGTGGGCGAGCTGCACGGTCTCGGGGTCATCATCTCGGCGACGAGCGTCCGTGAGCTCCTCAGAAACGCCGGGGTCGGGCCGGCCAGTCAGCGCGGCGGGCTTTCCTGGCGCGAGTTCATCCAAGGTCAGGCACGGAGCACGACCGCGTGCGACCTCTTCACGGTCGACACGATCAGGCTGCGGCGGATCTATGTGCTGTTCTTCATCGAGCTCTCAACCCGACGCGCCCACCTTGCCGGCATGACCGAGCACCCTGACGGTGCGTGGACGGCACAGCAGGCGAGGAACTTCGTGTTCTCTGTCTCGGAGCGCCCAGAGCGTCTCGAGTTTCTCATCCGTGACAACGACGGCAAGTTCACGCGCGCCTTCGACACGGTGTTCAACACCGAGGGCATCCGTGTGATCCGCACGCCCGTCAGGGCACCGAAGGCCAACGCCGTCGCCGAGCGATTCGTCGGCACCCTCAGACGAGAGTGCCTCGACTGGCTGCTGATCGCCAACCGCCGACACCTACAGCATGTGCTGACCGAGTTCGTCGGGCACTACAACACCCACAGGCCGCACCGTATGCTCGAGCTCGCCCCTCCCGAACCACGGCGCCCACCGCCAACGACAGCAATCTTGCCAGCCGCCGCGATCCGCAGACACGACAGGCTCGGCAGCCTCATCCACGAGTACATCGCCGCCTGAAACCATGCCCGATCGAATAAACGCACCCCACAGGCAAAAGGAAGTGTGACCATGCCCAGTCAGAGCGCGCAGCCTGCGACAAACGCGTGTGCGGAGAGCGCGGCTTCCTGCTCACACCGTGGATCCGCCTCGAGCGAGATGCGAACGTCCCTCGTGAAGAGCAGAGCGCTCCCGCGGCTCAAACCCGTGCACGTGGGCTGCTCGGGTTGGAACTACCCAGCGTGGCGGGATCAACTCTATCCGCCGGGGCTGCCGGCCCGACGCTGGCTGGAGTGCTATGCCGAGCGATTCTCCACCGTCGAGGTCAACGCGACCTTCTACCGTCTCATCAGCCGGGACGCCGTCGCGCACTGGGTCGAGCAAACGCCTCCAAGCTTCGTATTCGCGGTCAAGGCGAGCCGCTACCTGACTCACATCAAGCGCCTGTCCGACATCGCCGACGGCGTGGCGCGATTCTATGAGCGCATCGAGCCCCTGATCGAATCGGGTCGCCTCGGACCGATCCTCTGGCAGCTGCCCGAGAGCTTCCCCAGGGACGACGGCCGACTGGCCACCGCGCTCGCCGCGTTGCCCGACGGCCGGCACGCCTTCGAGTTCCGACACCCGAGCTGGTTCGTTTCCGAGGTCTACACGCTGCTGGGCGAGCACCGCGCGGCGCTCGTGATCGGTGACCACCCCGCACGTCCGTTTCAGTCTCACGAGGCCACGGCAGAGTGGCGCTATGTGCGTCTGCACTACGGCAGGCGCGGGGCACGCGGCAACTACTCGGCGAGCGAGCTGCAGATGTGGGCCGATCGCCTGCACGCCTGGCGCGCCCAGCAGGAGCTCTTCGTCTACTTCAACAACGACTGGGAGGCCTTCGCGGTCCGGAACGCCTCATGGATGCGCGCACGTCTACTCGCACTGGCTGGCGAGGGGGGCGACGACGTCTAGCTGCTCGCGCCGATCGCATCCCGGCACCGAGTGGGTACGTCGGTCTCGTTCTCGGCACGGCTCACCGGTGTCCGTGGAGGAGACCCTGCTTGGCGACCCGCAGCCCACCTCTCGCGCGCCCAGCTCACCTGTGTGGGTGGTGACGATGGGTGTCCGGCCAGCGAGCCGCAGCAGGCGACGCGAACAGCGTGGCGAACTGCTCCGGTAGCCGTTCGCGCACGTGATGCAGCTCTGGTCCGGTTACGGCCTGCTCGAGTACGTCGAAGACCGCACGAGCGTGATCCAGCGCTTCGGAGGGCGAGAGTCCCTCGCGGCCGGCGACCCGTGCGAGGAAGCCCTCCACACCAAAGCCGTTGAGCTCCTCGACCCGAGCGCCTCCGGCGCGCAGAGACCGCTGCAGCTCGCGCGGCAGCTGATCGGCAAGGCGATCCAGCTCGCCCTTCGGCATTTGCTCGCCGAGCGTGGTCAGCGTCGCGTCGATCGCACGCTCGGCGCCGCCCTGGTTGAGACCGCCGGCCGCCCGTGCCTCCACTCGCCGAAGGAAGTCATCGAACTGCATGGCGCACCTCGCAGAGAGCTGCGGCGAGCGCAGCACAGAACGCCGGCAGGTCCTTGGGCCCACGGCTGGTGATGAGGCCGTCGTCCACATGGACCGGCACGGCAATCAGGAATGCGACCGTACGACCCTCGAGCTGCTGTGAATCGACGACGTCGATCATGGTCTGTGGGTCTCCTCAGGCGTTCGACGAGTGCCTTCCACACGCTACGGAGACATGTTCCTTCCGTCATCGTGGTTAGTTGGGAGTCAAGATCCGTAGTCGCCACGGTGTCTCCACCCCTCGGACGCCGCCAGGATGGGTCAGGAGATGCCGACGCCCTTCAACGAGCTGGACCTGCTCGAACTCTCCGAGCTGACGTGGGACATCGTCGATCCCCAGGGCGATCACGAGGCCCAGGAGCAGATGTGGACAGCAGCGCTGCACGAGGATTGGCCACCGATCGAATCCGCTGAAGAGCTGCGGGCGCGCCTGAACGAGATCGCCGATGCGATCGCATGGCCGCAGCCCGCCGTCCACCCCCGCGCCCTCGTGGCGCTGATGGTGTTCTTCGCCGAGCGTCCGCAACGGCGTCGGATCGAGGAGGCGGCGCTTGCCGAGGCGCTGCACGATGCCTATCCGGACGGGCTCCCCCCCGACATCGCCGTCTGGCTCTCCGAGCGACAGCACGCTCCGGCCGCGCACAGGCGCACCCACGGCGTGCCTGCACCCCAGCGGCACCCCACGCGCCCTCCCCTCCCCGAGGACGCGTCGACCACCTGAGTGCTCCGCATCGGCCTGCTCGGCGAGGTCATGCTCGGCCGCAAGGTCGGCGATGCGCTGGTGCGCGGCACCGATCTCGCGGAGCTGTGGCTGAAGCGATCGAGAGATCGCATCTTCCTCGCCGCGACAAGCTGCCTGCTCCCGCCGGGGGCGCCGCCATGGCCTGCTGGTCACGCACCAGACGCTGCTGCGCTGGCACCGCGAGCTCGTGCGGCGGCGGTGGACATACTCGCGCCGAGGCCCGGGCCATCCGCCGATCGACGCGGAGACTCGCGAGCTCGTGCTGCGGCTCGCGCGCGAGAACCCGCGCTGGGGCTACCAGCGCGGGTTCGGCGAGCTCAGCAAGCTCGGCCTCACAGTCTCGCCGAGCACCGTTCGCCGCTTGCTCGCGCGCACCGGCTGGGACCTGCGCCCCCCGTCGTGCCGCGACGGCCCGGTTTCAACTCGAACCATGCCCATTTTCAGGGCTTTCCTCTAGTCGGGGAGACAGGATTTGAACCTGCGACCGCCCGGCCCCCAGCTCGACGGATCTGGGGTCGCTGGGTACGTATGGCCTGCTAACAGGCGGGTTGAGTTGGGCTCAGTTGCGGTTGTTTTCGCTCAATTTGGACCCCGAATTGGACCCCGCGGGCCGCTCTGCCCTTGGCGCTCGCCGAATCCTCGGGATGGCCACGACCAGATCGTGGCCACGGGCGGCGCCCACGGCGCTCAAGTCTGCTCAAAGGTCGGGACGATCAGCGCGCGAGCCAAGGTGTGGCTGAAGAGGTTGAACCCCAGGATGGCCGGAGCGGCGTCGGCGCCGATGCCGAGCTTCTCCAGGTCCACGGCGTACACCGCGAACACGTAGCGGTGAGGGCCATGGCCCGCGGGGGGAGCAGCGCCGATGTAGCGGGCGCTGCCGGCGTCATTGCGGAGCGTGATCGCCCCGACGGGCAGGTCCGGGCTGCCGGGGCTACCGGCACCGACAGGCAGTTCGGTGACGTCGGCCGGGATGTCGGCGACCGCCCAATGCCAGAACCCGCTCCCGGTCGGCGCGTCGGGGTCGTAACAGGTCACCACAAAGCTCTCGGTGTCGGCCGGGAAGCCCGACCAGGACAGCCGCGGGGAGAGGTCATCGCCGCCGGCGCCCATGACGCCGGATACCTGCGGCAGGGACAGCGGCTGCCCGTCTGCGATGTCGGTGCTGGTCAGCGTGAAGGAAGGAACCTCGGGCAGAAACGCATATGGCAACTCGGGTCGCTTGGTCGCAGTCATTGCGACTCCCTCCGTCGAAGATCATCGGCCGCCCATTAATGGGTGCGCCCGGCCGGCAACCTCCTCCCCACGCGCCTGCGGGATGCGCAAACTCGAGTCGGCGTCCGCGTCGCGGCATGTCAGGTCCTCGCCCTGAAATGTGTCCGTGCTCCTGGAGTCGCGTTGGCACCCCGCGCGCCCGCGTGGCCAGTCCGGCGTCAGGTCGTTGTGGAAGCCACTGGGGACGAGTCCAGTAGCCGGGTTTCGAATGCGTCGGCCGCCGCGCGCGGTCCGCCTGCGGCGTCGAACGCGGACGCGATGCGCCTGGCGCCGTCGCTGCACGTCATCGCTTCGCGGACCTTGGTGCGCAGACGGTCGGCGCGCAGACGCCTGGCGGGCAGGCGCGTCCCTGCGCCGGCGACTTCGACGCGGCGGGCGACCTCGAGCTGGTCACGCCCAAAAGGCACAGCGCAGACGGGGACACCGCGTGCGAGCGCCTTTTGGGTGGCGCCCATGCCTGCGTGCGTGATGGCGCAGGCCGCTCGGTCGAGGATCGGACCGTGCGGAATGAAGCCCTCGAGGTGTGCATTCGCGGGCGCTTGGAAGCTCGCGGGGTCGCCGGCGGGCAGCGTGACGACGACCTCGACGGGCTCACCGGCAAGCGCCTCGAGCGCAACCGCGACAAGGCGGCCGTCGTCCTGGAACTCAGACGAGGTCGTCACCAGCACGATCGGCCGCTCGATCCGGCTCAGCCATGCCGGCGGGTCGGCGGGAGGCTCCCACTCGCACGGGCCGACCATCACGACACTGGCAGGCCAGTCGCTGCGTGGGTACTCGAACGGCTCCGCGGTCAGGTAGACGAGCAGCGGTGGCCGGAGGAACATGTCGTCGAGACTCCGGAGCGGCGCCAGCCCCATTGCGGTGCGCACGTCGTTAAGCGGCGGCAGCATCTTCTTCTCGAGCGTGCCGAACACGAGCGGGCGCAGGGCGCGATCGCGCAGCCGCCCGAGCGGTCCCCGCGCGGGCGGTAGCCCGGGCCCGAACGGCGGTGCGTCGCGCGAGCGCAGGGCCAGCGGGTAGGGACAGAACGTCGCCCAGGGCCCGCCCCAGATCTCGGCGGCCGCGAGGCCGCCCCAGCTGTTTATGTCAACGATCAGCGCGTCGGGGCGCTCCTCGGCGATGGCCTGTCGAAGATCGGGAGCGTCGAACTCGGCACGCGCGCAGAACCCGCGCACGGCGCGCTCGAGTGCCTGGCGCGGGTTGCGAGCGCGCCAGTCGTCGTGCTCGATCGTTTCCACGTGCCGGCTGATCGGCGCCGCGTCGAAGCCGCGAGCCTGCATCTGCGGCACCTCCGAGGCCAGCGTGCGCAGTGCGATCTGGTGTCCGCGGCGGCTCAGCTCGTCGAGAATCGGGGTAAGCGGGAACAGGTGTCCGCGCGCGGGCGAGGTGTAGGCGAGAATGCGGGCCATCAGGATCCCTTCAGCATCGGATTGAGAAGCTCGACGAGCGCGAGCTCCGTTTGACGGCGACTCAGGCCGGCGTCACGGCGCAGCAGCTTCCAGGTGTACACGTCGCAGACTGATACGAACTGGGCGAGCCGCCGCTGCCGGTCTGTTCCAGCACGGCCCACGAGGTCGGGGGCGAAGACCCGAGCGCACCAGTCCCGATGAAGCGCCCTACCCCGGTCTGCGATCTCGCTCAGCCGCGGAACGCGCTCCTCCTCGGCAAGCATCTTGAGGACGCGATCGCCGACGGCCTCGTAATGCTCGACCAGCACGTGTACGGCGCCGGCAGCGTCCCCAACGGGCGCCTCGTCCCGCTGGCGGCGGACCTTGCCTGACTCACGCTCAGCGGCCGCCGCGAGCAGGCCATCCTTACCGCCGAAGCGGCGAATCACAGTCTGGACCGAGACGCCCGCACACCGCGCGACCTCGTCCAATGAGATCTGGCTGGTAGGCAGCTCCCAGAAGACCTCTACGGCGGCGTCGAGGATACGCTCGCCAGTCGCAGCCGCAGCCTCCGCGCGAGTCTTCATCTCGTAATTCCGTGTCGAGGTCGCCACAGCACATTTCATGTTAACGAGCATAATACGAATTGCGAGGCGCTGATCGCCACGGCAGTGAGCGCACGGATGGGTACGAAAGCGCGGCCCCTACACCGAACCAGGGAACAGCGGTTCGTAACCCAGTTCTTCATGGAATAGCAACCCGCGACCGCCAGGCGCTCGGATTGCAGACAGTTGGTTAGTCGGGGAGACAGGATTTGAACCTGCGACCGCCCGGCCCCCAGCCAGAGCACGGAGGTATCGGCTACGCGATGGAGCCGATGTTTGCTGGAGTTGCTACGTCTGCGTGCCCCTGGCCTTCCCTCAGTTTGTTCCCCAGATTGTTCCCCAGCTGTGGCGCTGTCGCCCGCTGCGCCGGGCACAGACACGCCATGAAGCCTCGTAAGCGCCACTTTGGGCTTGAGGCCTGTTTCGTCGCCACACCCGACGGGCACCTCCCACGACAATGACGCTCCGCCACAGAAAACCGAAGTGTCGTCCCCAGCCCTCGCTCCCGCTATCAACGCCCGCCCGACGGTTCGAGCGGGCCAAGACGGCCGCGGCTGTGGCTCAGAACTGAGCGCGAACCGGATGCTCGCACCCGAATGAACGGCCATATGGGAGCGGACCAGGCCGCCCGCTCCACGGGCGGGCGGCCGTTGCTGCGTCGCTACGCCTTCACGTTCACGGTCCCGGCGGCGAGACCTGAGACCTTGGCCGCCGAGCCCGTCGTCGCGCGGTTGTCCGCGTCGTTGTCGTGATCCGGCGCGCCCGGGACCTCCGAGGACTCCGGCTTCTTGGCGTTGGCGGTCGCCGCCTGGCTCTGGGCGGAACTGACGCCCCCGACTGCGCTGATGCTCATGACTGATCCTCTCCGTCGAACGTTGGCGCTCCGTTCATCGGCCCCGCACCACCGGCCTTGAGAAGCTGAGCGTGTTCTCACGAACGCGCGAACGCGGGGGAGCGGGCCCAAGGCCCTTGCGACGGGTCGGTTCATACCGCCTTCTCTTGGCTACATAGGGCGCCTCGAGACGCTCAACTTGGAGCACGACGCCGGGCTATAGCTCCGCGAAGAACTCTGGTGAGCCATCCTGCGTCTGACCGAGACCTCGAAGCCAGGGTTCGCTTGGCGGAAGGAGAAGCCCCGGGGGTCATGCCAAGAGCGAGGAAACACTTGCGAGCATGCTGGAGCGTCGCGCGTCCTCGGCACACGGCCAAG
>JADGPK010000006.1 GCA_017882445.1 Solirubrobacteraceae bacterium | reverse complement strand
GAGTGGGGGACGAGATCAGAGCGCCGGCTACGCTCGTAGAAGCCATTCACACGCGATCACGGACGTGGGTTCGATTCCCACCGTCTCCACTGGTTCAACTTCCTGCGAAGACGTCCGAAAAGGGCGTTCTAGCAGGGAGAAAGCCCGCGCAGAAGTGCGAAGTGGCGCGAAGCAAAAGACGGCGATTTGCGGAAGGCTGGCGAGCACGCGGTAGCACTTGGGTAGCAGCGGGCGTGGTCTTGGGTCGCATGCGACCCAAACGCGGGCCACCGCACGCACGGGCCCAGTCGGCTGGGTGAGCACGGCCGCACGGCGGCGGGAGGGCGGACGGACGGACGGACGGAGCGCGGAAGCGCCCCGCCCGTACGGACGCCCGTACCGCCGCTACCGAGCGCCCGCGCTATGCCGACCGTCATGCTGCTCCGGCGATGCCGGCCACTGTATTGCGGCGCAGCTCAGGAGAGGTAGTCGTGGCCCATGCAAGAGCGCACTCGCCTGGGCGAGCATCGCGGAATGTCTCTAGGAGGGCGTGCGAAATGAGTGACGCTTTATCCAGAGGCTCAAGCCGAACAACCCAACAACGCCGGCAGCGGTCGCGACATACCCCAGTGCGAGATCTCCGTCTCTCCTGAGGATCAATCCGGCCACGGTCAGGCCCAGGAATATGCAACCGCAACCAACGACATACAACGCGGCGCGCGGGTCGCCAACTTTGCCAAGCTGTTGTGCGCTCTTGCCAGGATGCAGGCCGTCTGTCGCAGGGTCGCCCGGCGTCTTGACGGCGCGCCATGAACGCCGGGCAAGCCACGCAGTCAAGACCGCGAAGGCTAGGACCAAGGCGATGGCAGCCACCATCGCCGCGACGTGGGCAGGAGCGTAGCCGTCTAACGCCATGGCCAGGCCGACTCCCACTGAAAGGATGGCGACGGCACCGAGGAGGACCGCCAGGGCGAGGAAGAGTCCACGACGGAGCAACGCCTTGCTCATGGGAGGATTAGCGGGGCCACCCAGAGTACTGCAGGCAACCTTGTCCGGAGCAGTTGCACAGTCAGGCCGGAGGGCATGTCGCAGGATGCTAATGGAGGGCCGCAGGCCCCCGTCCTCGACTTGATCTGTCCGTTCCACACCCGTTACGGGAGGGAAGCGGCCCCGACGCGGCGATCTCCGCTCCCGCCGCGGTCGGCTCCGTAGTTTGCGCCCGTCTCCTGACGGCAGGCTGCGGATGTCCGCCGGACGAGACGACATTAGCTTGTGCCATGCAGCCAAGAAACCCGCCGGATCGGCGGATGTTTTGCTGTGCTGGCGCTCATAGAAGTCCCCCCATGAACGCGCCCCCCGCCACCACCCGTCTGCCAACTCTTCCGCGTGTAGAGCGCAAGGGGCTTCGCATCGCGGTGCTCGCGCCGCCGTGGATCCCGGTGCCGCCACTGGGCTACGGTGGGATCGAGGCGGTCGTCGCGCTGACCTGCGAGGGGCTGGTCGCGCGCGGGCACGAGGTGACGCTGTTCGCCGCGCCCGGTTCGCACTCAGCGGCTCACGTGCACTCGCCACTGCAGGGCACGCACGCCGATCAGATCGGCTCATCACTGTACGAGTCCGACCATGTCGGCGCGGCCTACGACGCGATCGACAACGCCGCCTCGGAGGATCGGCCCTTCGATGTCCTGCACGACCACTCGGGCTTCACCGCGGTCGCGATGGCACACCGCCTCTCGGTGCCGGTCGTGCATACCCTGCATGCGCCGTTCAACGACGAGACGCGTCCGTTCTACACGCGTCACGGCCACAAGGTCCGACTCGTTGCGATCAGCCGCTTCCAGCTCGAGCACGCGCCGCCGGGAGTGGGCGTCGCAGACGTCGTTCCCAACCCGATCCGCGTAGAGGACTGGCCCTTTTGCGAAGACAAGGACGATTACCTGCTGTGGATGGGGCGGATGGACGCAGCCAAGGGCGCACACCGCGCGATCGCGGCGGCGCGAGCGGCGGGCATGCGGCTCGTGCTCGCGGGACCCGTGCAGCCCGGGCAGGAGGAGTACTTCCGCAGCGAGGTCGAACCGCACATCGATGGCCGCGCGGTCGCGTTCGTCGGCGAGGTCGGCGGCGCCCGCCGCAAGGAGCTGTTCGCGCGCGCGAAGGCGTTCGTGATGCCGATCCGCTGGGCGGAGCCGTTCGGGATGGTGATGGTCGAGGCGCTCGCCTGCGGCACGCCCGTGATCGCCTTCGCTGAGGGCGCAGCGAGCGAGATCGTGATCCACGGCGAGAACGGCTTTCTCCTCGCCGACGAGCAGGCGATGGCGGAGGCGGTGGGCCGGCTTGACGCGATCGACCCATTGCGCTGCCGCGAGAGCGTCGCCTCGCGCTACAACGTCACGATCGTCGCCGAGGGCTACGAGTCGGTCTATGACAGCGCGATCCAAGCGGCGGCGAGCCAAGGCCCGCGCTTCGTCCGTCGCGTTCAATCAGTGTCCCGCTGGAACGACAGAGCCGAGCGGGTCATGCCTGGCGCGGCGCGGGCCTCGACCCTGCAACCCACGGGCTGATTGGCGGAGGCGGTGGCATCCTATGCTCCCAACGTCGAAGCAAAGCGCACCCGCACGCAGGCGCGGCGGGAGGCGACTTGGGCAATGCAACTTGCGGCACGCTGGCTGGCGGTCGAGCCGACAGCGCTGAGGGTCGCCGGCTACCGCGCGTTCCGCGCCGCGCAAGACGAGCCGGGCCTACCTTCTCCGCTCACGATCAGCCTGCTGTTCGCGGGCTGGCAGCGCGCCTGCGAGCACGTCGCGGCGCCGACGTGCGACGAGGTGGCAGTCGAGGCTGACGTGGTACGCGCGCTGTACGGCGACCCGTCCTGCCGCCGGCGCGCGCATGGTACATGTGACGACTCGCGGCGACGCCCCGTGCCTGACAACGCGCCCAGAGTGATCCCGCTCTGATGGCCGCGCCCGCGGTTGGGACAGGAACCCTGCTGAGGCTCAACGCGCTGAGCAGCGGGGGCGATCCCGTTCTGAGCGTCTACCTCGACCTGACCGCTGCGAGGTTTCCCAGACCGGCCGCGCGCGACGCCGAGCTCCAGGCGTTGATTGCGGGCACCGGACGCCACGCGGAGGAGACCGACGTGAAGCGCGTGCGCGAGATGCTGCACTCCATGGTGGGGCTCGCCTACGGCGCCCGAGGCCTCGCGATGTTCTCCTCGGCCGGGGGGTCAGCCCACGAGGCGGTCCCACTGCCTAGCCCCGTCGAACCGATGGCAGTGGTCGACACGACCCCGTGGCTTGAGCCGCTCGCCGCCATGTTCACCCCAGGAGACTGGGGTGTCGCAGTGCTCGGCAGGCACGCGGCGCGGCTGTTCCGAGGCGGGCCACGCGCGCTCGTGGAGTTCGCCCGCTTCGAGGACGAACGGCACCGCGCGCCCGCCAACGGCGACTCGCGGCGGACCCGCCGGCGCCGGATCGAGGAGCAGAGCGCCGAGCACGCACGGCAGCTTGCTGGGCGTCTACTTCGAGCCCACAGGCGTCAAGCGTTTGACCAACTCGTGGTTATTGCCCCGAGCGGGCTGTTGACCTTGATGGAAGCCACCCTGCACAGCGATCTGCGCGATCGGCTCGTCGGGCTCGTGGACCTCGACCTCGGGCACGCGCCTGCGCGGGAGATCCTGCGCGCGGTCGCCCCGGTCGTCCAGCGAGCCCAGCAAGACGGGACCACGCGCTCCCAGCGTGCCTCCAGGAGAGTTCTCCCGACGGCCGGTGCGGCCGTCGCCACACACAGGGCCGCCAGGTTTCAACTGCACCTTCCACGGGCGCGGCGCAGCGCCCGCAGCGGCGACCAACCAACACGATCGACCCGATTGCGTGCGCCCCGCTCGGGTCAAGAGGAGGACGCAGTATGTCCATGACGATCGAGCAGATCCACACCGAGCGTCCGGTCACGAACACGTTTCACAACATCATCCAGACGCTCAGCATCAAGATCGACTCGGCTGCCCGCTATGGGCTCTATGCCGACGACGCACGCTCAGACGAGATGACCGACTGCGCCGAGATGTTCGGCGAGATCGCGACCCAAGAGCGCGAGCAGATTGACCGCCTGCTCGGCTGCTTGCGCCAGCACATGCTGGACGCGCACTAAACGACCGCGACCGGCGCCGCCCCGGTCCTCGGCGGCGGCGCCGGCTTCGCGCGTGCCAACAGACCACCCACAACCTCCCTGGAGAGGATCCTCATGACCAACCATCAAGGTCGCAAGCCGAGCAGCGGCCCTACCCGCCGAACTTGGCCGTCGACGAAGAAGCTCCGTCGAACTGTCGGAGACTTCCGCACGAAGTTCGCACGCAGACGCAGCCGAGGTGAGATGGTGAACGCCGAACGCGAGATCTTCCGCGCCGACACACCGGCGGACGTCACGAGCGTGCGCGCCAAGAGCAGCAGACACGGTAGGTCGACCGCCGACAAGTGGAACCAGTAGAACCCACCGCTATCGGTGTGGCCGCGATGACTACGTTCGCGCCGGAGCATCGGCAGGCGCTGCTCGCAAGCTTCCCAGCGCGGGCTGGCAGCCAGTCGGCGCAGGATGCTTGGAAGGTTGATTTCACGTGTGGGGTGCGTTTATTGAGTCTGGTCAGGCTGCGCGGGTGTATTCGTGGATCAGGCCGCCGAGTCGGTTTCGTCGTTTGACAGCGTCGTTGTTTGTGGGTGCTACGAGCATGAGGGCTGGCCGCTGGGGTCTGGGCGGCCTGAGTTTGAGGCTGCGGTGTGGCCGGTGGGCGTTGTAGTGGTCGATGTAGACGCCGAGGACGTGCTCGAGGTGTCGGCGGCTGCGGATCAGGATCCAGTCGAGGCACTCGCGTCGGATGGTCCCGACGCAGCGCTCGGCGTAAGCGTTGGCCCTCGGTGCCCTGACGGGCGTACGGATGATGCGGATTTCTTGACTGTTGAAGGTCTCGTCGAAGGCGCGTGTGAACTTGCTGTCGCGGTCACGGATCAGAAACCGGACGGGTGTGGCTCGCTCGCTCAGTGTCCAGGCGAGGTTGCGCGCTTGCTGGGCTATCCACGTGCCGTTTGGGTTGGCGGTGCAGCCCGCGAGGTGCAGGCGGCGGCTGTCGAGCTCGATAAAGAACAGCACATTGAACCTGCGGAGCGAGATCGTCTCGACCGTGAAGAAGTCGACGGCGAGAACACCAGCCGCCTGCGCGCGAAGGAACTCGTGCCACGATAGGCCGCCCCGCTCGCCTGCCGGTCCGAGACCGTGATCGCGCAGGGTCTTGCGGACTGTGGTGGGCGAAACGGTAATGCCGAGATTCTTGAGCTCTCCCGTGATTCTTTCATAGCCCCAGCGTGGGTTCTCGCGCGCCAAGCGCAGGACAAGCTGCGCGGTTGCATCTGCGAGCGCCGGTCGACCTGGACTATGGTGGGGGCAGCTCCAGCGTCTCGCGACGAGTTCGCGATGCCAGCGGAGCAGTGTCTCTGGTGTGACGAAGAAGGTGCGCCAGCACCTGCGTTTGAGCAGCCGGCTCGCGGCAGCGAGGAAGAAGCGGTCCGCGGGCTTCGGTTGGGCTCGAGCTCTTACACGCAGATGTCCGCTCCAGTCTATTTCGACGCGGACTTCGTGGGGCTATAGCTCATCTTCTGCCGGCACATCGGGCGCGTCGGGCCTGCCTGGCGCAGCCGGTGCGCGGGTCACGAAGTGTGCGTCCGGCAGCGACAAGGAGAACCCCTCGGCGGCCCCCGGACGCACGTCGAGTAGGAACGACGGCCTTCCCCAGCGCTCATACTGCTCGGAGTCTACGTAGAAGGGTGCGTCTGTGATCGTCCCCAGCAATGTGTCGCCGGGGCCCGGCGGTAGCTCCCCATCCTTGAGGCAGATCGGCAGGCTGCCGTCGCAGCAGCCGCCGGATTGGAAGAAGGCGAGCGGACCGTGCTCGGCGCGCAAACGCGCGATCGCCTCGATCGCGTCGTCGGTCGCGGTCACGCTCGCCTCTGCCATGACGTCGCCCGCCTCCTAGAACAGCCCCATCGGGTTCTGGTCGTAGCTCACGAGCAGGCACTTGGTCTGCGAGTAGTGCTCGAGCATCATCTTGTGGTTCTCGCGACCCACCCCAGAGCTCTTGTAGCCGCCAAACGCGGCATGTGCCGGGTAGAGGTGGTAGCAGTTGGTCCACACCCGTCCGGCCTTGATCCCGCGACCCATGCGGAATGCGCGGGCACCGTCACGAGTCCACACCCCCGCACCCAGGCCGTACAGGGTGTCGTTGGCGATCTGAAGGGCCTCGCACTCATCCTTGAACGTCGTCACCGCGAGCACGGGACCGAAGATCTCCTCCTGGAAGATCCGCATGTCGTTGCTGCCCTTGAACACCGTCGGCTCGTAGTAGTAACCGTCTGCGAGCTCCCCTGCAAGCCTGTTGCGCTGCCCGCCGATCAGGAGCTCCGCGCCCTCCTCGAGTCCGATCTGGACATAGCTTTCGATCTTCTCCAGCTGGGCTTGGGAGACCTGCGGGCCGATCTGTGTGCTCTGGTCGAGCGGATCACCCTGCTTGATCGCGCGTATGCGCTCCAGGCAGCGAGCCATGAACTCGTCGTAGATCGACTCCTGAATCAGCGCGCGCGAGGGACAGGTGCAGACCTCGCCCTTGTTGAACGCGTACAGCACGAGGCCCTCGATCGCCTTGTCGAGGAACTCGTCATCGGCCGCCATCACGTCCTCGAAGAAGATGTTCGGCGACTTGCCGCCGAGCTCGGTCGTCGAGGGGATGATGTTCTGGGCGGCGTACTGCATGATCAGCCGGCCGGTGACGGTCTCGCCTGTGAACGCCACCTTGGCGATCCGCTTGTTCGAGGCCAGCGCCTTACCGGTCTCGGCACCTGGGCCGTTGACGATGTTCAGCACGCCGGGCGGCACTATGTCCTGGATGACCTCGGCCAGCTTGAGGATCGACCAGGGCGTGGGCGAGGCGGGCTTGACGACCGTGCAGTTGCCCGCGGCGAGCGCCGGGGCGATCTTCCAGGCCGCCATCAGCAGCGGGAAGTTGAACGGAATGATCTGCCCGACCACACCGAGCGGCTCGGAGAAGTGGTATGCGACCGTGTCCTTGTCGATCTCCGAGATCCGGCCCTCCTCGCCGCGGATTACGTCGGCGAAGTAGCGGAAGTGATCGGCCGCCAGCGGGATGTCGGCGGCGAGCGTCTCGCGCACGGGCTTGCCGTTCTCCCAGCTCTCGGCGACCGCGAGCATCTCGAGGTTCTCCTCGATCGCGTCGGCGACGGCGTTCAGGACCTTCGAACGCTCGGTGCTCGAGGTCTCGCCCCATGCGTCCTTGGCCGCGTGAGCCGCGTCGAGCGCCAGCTCGATGTCCTGCGCGCCCGAATGCGCGACCTCGCAGATCGGCTGCCCGGTCGCCGGGGTGAGGTTGTCGCGATACTCGCCATCGATCGGCGCCACCCAGTGGCCGCCGATGAAGTTGTCATACCGCGCTTTGCACTGCACTGGGCTGCCCGGCCGGCCGGGAGCCTCAAACGTCGTGGACTGCTCGGTGGTTGCCATGATGTCGATCTCCAGTGGTTGTGATCGGATGGGTCTTGATGTGATGCTCTTGCGATGGCTGGCTATGCGGGTCCAAGCCCCAGCGTCACGCAGTCGTCGCGGCCACCTCCGCCGCACGGCCGTTGTGCGCCCTCCCGCTGGCGCCCTGCAGCACGATCTTCAAGGCGTTTGTATTCGCCGCGTCGGCGAACGTGTCATAGGCGGTCATCGTGTCCCCCAGCGCGAAGCGGTGAGTGGCGAACAGCGACGGGTCCAGGCGACCGCTCGCTATCAGTCGCAGCAGCTGGGGGATGCTGAACGTGTCCACCAGCCCGGTCGTGATCGTGACGTCGCGACTCCACAGCTTCTCCAGGTGCAGCTGCGCGGAGTGGCCGTGCACGCCGATGTTCGCGACGTGCCCGCCGGGGCGGATGAGGTCCGCGGCCAATTCGAACGTCTCCGGCACGCCGACCGCCTCGAAGGCCACATCCGCACCGAGGCCGTCGGTCAGCTCCATGACCTCGGCGACGGCGTCCTCGCGGCCGTTGTTGATCATCGTGTCGGCGCCGAAGCGCTGTGCGCTTTCAAGCCGCGAGTCGGCCAGGTCGATCGCCACGATCTGCCCCGGTGAGTAGAGCCTGGCGGTGAGGATCGCCGCCAGCCCGATCGGGCCGGCGCCCACGATCGCCACCACGTCACCTGGTGTGACCCTGCCGTTGAGCACGCCGACCTCAAAGGAGGTCGGAAGGATGTCGGCAAGGAAAAGCACCTGCTCGTCGCCTAGCTGGGCGGGGACCTTGTAGACGGAGTTGTCGGCGAACGGGACGCGCGCGTACTCGGCCTGCAGCCCGTTGATCAAATGGCCGAAGATCCAACCGCCGCCACCCAGACACTGGCCGTAGCGACCCTCCTTGCAGAAGCGACAGCGCCCGCAGGCGCTGACACATGACATCAACACCCGGTCGCCCGGTGTGACCGTGGTCACCCCGGCTCCGACCTCCTGCACCGTTCCCACAGCCTCGTGGCCGAGCACGGTGCCCGGTGTCGTCTCGGGCACGTCCCCTTTGAGGATGTGCAGGTCGGTGCCGCAGATCGTCGAGGTGTCGATCCGCACGATCGCGTCGGTCGGCTCGACGATCGTCGGGTCATCGACCGTGTCCCAGCCTCGCTGGCCGGGGCCGTGGTAAACAAGGGCTTTCATCGTGGTCTCCTAGCCTTGGTCGAGGGTTGGATCGACGGGGTCATTCACTCTGCTCGTGGCCGAGCATGTATGGACTCGTTGACATCGTGTGACGAGCTGGGTCGCTGCAAAGCCTCGATCAGACGCAACGGTGGTCGCATAACTCGACGCTAGCCCTTGCGCTATTGGCTGCCTCCGAGGAAAACCGTCGATCTGGCGCGACAAAGCACGGATTCGCGTACCGCGGGTTCGTGCAGGCGGGCCTCCTCACAGCGATGGAGGCGGAATGAGGCATAGGCGGGTGCGTAGTGCGGGAGAAGGGAGCGCCGCTCCTAGCCAACGGCAGCGTGTCCGCTGCCATGTGCGGCGGCGTGCCGGCACCGGCCCTTCGATCGGCAGCGCCGAGCTCGAGACCGCGATCTACCGCATCGTCCAAGAGGCACTGACCAACGCCTTCAAGCACGGTGAGGCCAAACGCGCAGTCGTGAGATCCGCGAGGATCCTGCAACTGTCCCGTAGGGCGCATAAAGGCAACATCAGGTTGCGCGCCGGTACTCGTGCAGCAACCCGCCGAGGCGGTCTATTCGATGCACCCGCGTGGGACTGTGCTTGCCGAGCGGGACCGGATTGCCCCGAGGATCCGGGGTCGCCAGCCCGAGCGCCCGGTGCGGGCGCTGGCGGTTGTAGTGGTCGATATAGATGGGGAGCGTCCGCTCGAGTTGCCGTTTGCCAAAGATGAGCAGCCAGTCCAGGCACTCCTCACGGACCGTGCGCACCCAGCGCTCGGCGTGGGCGTTAGCGTTGGGAGCCTGGATCGGTGTCTTGATCACCCGGATGCCCTGGGTCTGGAAGACCTCATCAAACGCTGCGGTGAACTTGGTGTCCCGATCGTGGAGCAGGAACCGGACCGGGTCGTGACGGTCCTCCAGCTCCATGACGAGGTTGCGCGCCTGCTGGGTCGCCCACGTCCCATCCGGGTTGCTCGTGCAGCCGGCCAGATGCACACGCCGCGTTTGGATCTCGATGAAGAACAGGACGTAGATCCGCCGCAGCGACGCCGTCTCGACGGTGAAGAAGTCGCACGCGATCATGCTATGAGCTTGCTGGCGGATGAACCCTCGCCAGGAGGGGCCGCTTCGCCGCGGCGCGGGTCCAAGACTGTGAGCCTTGAGGATGTTGCGCACCGAGGTCTCCGAGACCGAAACCCCGAGCTTTGCCAGCTCGCCGACGATCCGCCGATGGCCCCAGCGCGGGTTCTCGCGTGCAAGGCGCACTACCAGCGCTACGAGATTCCCATCGAGCGCTGGCCGTCCCGGACGCCCGGAATCGAAGGTCCAGCGGCGCCTGACCATCCGCCTATGCCAGCGCAACAGCGTCGCTGGCCGAACGCCGAACGCTGTCGACCAGCGAGCGCGGGGCAGCGCCCGAGAAAACGCGGCAAGCAGCGCCCGATCGTGCTCCTGGTAGCGGACCCGCCGGCCGTGGCGTCGCAGCACCCTGAGCTCATGGCGCAGCACGAGGATCTCAAGCTCCTTCGCGTCACGCGAGCGACAGAGCAGAACGAGCAGCTCGACGATCCGGCCAAGCGCCAAGTACAGAAACGAGAGCACGCGTCACCTCCGGTCGGCGAACAACGGTCCATCAAGCTACTGAGCAGCAGTGGCCGCCGCCGCCTCCACGTGCCCATCATTCATAAGGCGGCTACGTGCAGGCCGGGTTTATGCGCCCTACGCGGCCGCCGACCGGTGAACCGCCCCGGGAATCTTGGAGGCTTTGATCTGGTCGGCACTGAGATCGCGATCATCGTGGTCTTCGCCGCCATCTTGGGCCCACGGGTTGACGGGAGGCGACTATTGAGTTCAGGGCCGGCGGCGTCTGCCGCGTAGGCGGCTTCGCGCGATCTCGAGCGACTCGATGTCGATCTGGTCTTGCGGACGTCCGGCGCGCTGCTGGCGCTCGGTGGCGTGCTCGTGGTGGACCAGCTGGTCACGTGAGCAGTGCAGAGGACTCGAGCGGACGATAGTGTCGACCAACGATGGATCGGCGTGGTGCCCTGCACCGCTCCACCTGAAAGGGGAGAGGAATGAGCGAGCGCGTTGTTGTGCTCGGTGCGGGATTTGGCGGCTTGGAGCTCTGCACGATGCTGTCCGAGGCGTTGGGCGAGGAGATCGACGTCACGCTGATCGACAAGAACGACGGGTTCGTGTTTGGGTTCTCCAAGCTGGATGTGATGTTCGGTCGCACGGCGCCGGACGCGGTCCGCATGGCCTACAGCGACATCGCGAAGCCCGGCGTGCGCGTCGTGCGCGAGACGATCACGGCGATCGACCCCGAGGCCCGACGCGTCACCACGGACGCTGCTGTCCACGACGCCGACGTCCTCGTCATCGCGCTGGGCGCCGACTACGACATGGACGCCACGCCCGGGCTTGCCGAGGGCGGAAACGAGTTCTATTCCGTCGCCGGCGCCGAACGGCTGGCCGGGATCATCCCCACGTTCTCGCAGGGGCATGCGGTCATCGGCGTCTGCGGTGCGCCGTTCAAGTGCCCTCCCGCGCCGAGCGAGTGTGCGCTGCTCCTGCACGACGAGCTCACCGCGCGCGGGGTGCGCGACGCGTGTCAGATCTCGTTCGTGATTCCGTTCGGCACGCCTGTGCCGCCCTCGCCGGAGACCTCTGCCGCCCTGGTGAAGGAGTTCGCCGAGCGCGATATCACGCTGATCGCCGGCCGTCGTGTCAGCGCGCTCGATCCGGGGCGCAGCGTCGCGATACTCGACGACGGCGCCGAGTTGCCGTTCGACCTCTTTCTCGGCGTGCCCAAGCACCGCGCGCCCGACGTGGTCATCGACAGTGGCATGACCGAGGACGGCTACGTGCCCGTGGACTTCGCCACGCTGCAGACGCGCTTCCCGGGCGTGTACGCGGTCGGTGACGTCGCCACGGCCGGCGTGCCGAAGGCCGGCGTGTTCGCCGAGGGGGCCGCTCGCGTCGTGGCCCAGACGCTGATCGCCAGATTGCGTGGCGGCGAGCCGCCAGGCCCTCACCTCGGGCGCGGGACGTGCTACATCGAGTTCGGCAGAGGACGAGTCGGGAGCGTGGACATCGACTTCCTGTCAGGTCCCACGCGAACCGGGACCTTCAACGCCCCGTCCGCCGCCCTGGTCGCCGAGAAGGAGCGCTTCGGCTCGAGTCGCCGCGCGCGCTGGTTCGGCAGCTGAGCAGAGCCACCTTAATCGGGCCCTCGGGGTCCTTAGAAGCCGCCGAGCCCGTTGGGCGTGCCCATGCCGGTGGGTCCGTCGTAGCCGACCGCGGCGTTGCACATGATCGTGCCGCAGCTGCCGGTGCTCGCGCCGCTGGTCACGTCGTGCAGCGAAGCGCTGTTGGAATACGGCAGGCTCGCCGGGTAGGACTGTGTGGCGGCGTCGCCGGCCAAGGCGTAGACGGCTGCGATCAGCGGCGAGGCCAGGCTCGTCCCGCCCACCGTATACCAGCCGTGCAGACCCTGGTACTTGGTGGTGTCATACACCGCAGCGCCCGTGTTGGGGTTGGCATCCGCCGCGACGTCCGCGACGCCGCGCGCGCTGTGGCAGCCGGTCGCGGGCCAGTCGGGCACGAGCGTCTGCCAGGGCTGGGCGGAGAAGTACGTGCTGCACCCGCTGCCCGAGCCGCTCCAGGTAGTCTCGCTGGCCCAGGCGTAGGTGCCGTTGCTCTGTTTGGTCACGCCGAGCGTCGTGCCACCCACATCGATCACGTTCGGGGAGGCGGCTGGGTAGCCGAAGGCGCCGTAGCCGCTGTCGCCGGACGCGACGGTGATCGCGACACCGGGATGGTTGAAGTGGCTGTTTTCGGAGACCTCGCCTGAGTACTCGCTGTTGGTGCCCCAGCTGTTGGAGATCTCCGTCGCGCCGAGCGCGACGGCCGCATCCTCGGCGGCATTGAGAGAGCTGCCCGTGGCCGAGTTGGCCTCGACGAGCACGATCTTGCAGTTCTGACAGATCTGGTGGGCGGTCTCGACGTCGAGCGAGATCTCGACCGCCCAGCCTGAGTTCTTGGAGGGATAGGACCCGGCGACGCCGTTCTGGTTGACCTTGAGGAAGCAGGCGCTCGGGCTGGACGCCGAGCACGGGGGCAGTTCGGTGATGCCGAATGTTTTGTCGTAGGTGGACAGGTCGTTGAGGATCGTCGGGTCGTCGTAGGCGTCGACGATCGCGATGGTCTGCAGCGCAGGAGCTGTGCTCGCGTACGTGTTGGGCAGGCTGTAGGCGCCGTGAAACTGCGCCGGGCCGTAGCCGCTCGGCACCGTGGTCGCGCTGGGGTTGCCGTGGGGATCGTTCAGGACGCGCGCGAAGCAGCGCGCGGTTCCGGCCGCCGCGGGGCCGGGACAGGCCGGCTGGGAGCTCGCGAGCGCCGCGGGGGCCGAGAGGGCGAGGCCGGCGAGCGCCAGCGCGCCGATCACAACGATTCGTGCCGCTGCCCTGATCTGTCCCATCGATCGTCCCCCTCTTGCGTGTGGCGTCCGCGACGTCTGCGGTTACGAGTCGTGCTGCGGCGCCATGGTGCCCGTGAGCCACGATGATGGCACCGGACGGCGGTGATGTCAACAGGCTCGACCGGGTTGACGACCACGTGCCTCGCCCGGCCTGCGCTCGCCTCCGGCGCAGGCGCTGAGCCGACTCATGAGAGCGGCGGCTACGCGGCCTCGCTCTGTGGACCCGAGGTGAGGATCCGCTCCTGGAAGGTGAAATCCGCTTCGAGCGCACGACGCACCGGGCAGGTATCCGCAACCCGCTGCAGCCTGCGCCGCTGGTCGGGCGTGAGGTCATCCGGCAGGTGGATGTCCACCGCGAAGTGGCGGGGAACACTGTCGGCGTCGTAGTTGACCGTGACGGCCGTCTCGCCAATGTCCCAGTCGCGGTTCTGCGCGTATATGGCGATCATCGTCGCGATGCAAGACGCGAGTGTCGCGGCGAGCAACTCGTGCGGCGCGGGCCCCTCGTCGGTGCCGCCGAGGGACTCGGGCTCGTCGGTGACGATCACGTGGCGGCCGTTGACGTCGACCTCGTGCTTGAGGGAGCGCCCGACGCGGCGGGCGGTGGCGGTCATGCACATCAGATGGTCACCCCGATCGATCCGTAGCCCTATTCATACAACGATAGTAGCAAACAACGATGTAGTTGTGTTATATTGCCCTGCATGAGCACGATCACGCAGGTACCGCGCCCGCTGCCCGAGCAGCTCGTCGAGTTGATCGCCGAGCGCTTTCGTATCATCGGCGAGCCCATGCGCATCCGGCTGCTCGATGCTCTGCGGGAGGGCGAGGCGAGCGTCCAGGAGCTGCAGGCCGCCATCGGAGCGTCGCAGCAGAACGTGTCGAAGCACCTGGGCGTGCTGCTCCGCGCGGGCATCGTCTCGCGGCGAAAGGACGGCAACTTCGCGGTCTACGCGATCGCCGATGACGGGGTGTTCGAGCTTTGTGACCACGTCTGTGGCGGTCTGCGCCGTCAGCTGGAGAACCTCGACGCCCTACTTCCAGGAGGAACGAGCCGATGACCGCGACCGCGTGTACCCGCCCGTCCAGCAACCCCGCCGCCGGCGATTCACGCTGGCCGCTCGAGCGTGTGCTGTTCGCGCTCGCCGGCAGCGTCACGCTGCTGTCGGCCGCGCTCGCCGCGGCCGTGTCCCCGTGGTTTCTGTTGCTGACAGCGTTCGTCGGGGTCAACCAGTGGCTCTACGTGCTGTTCGGCGCGTGCCCCGCCTCGCTGGTCCTGGGCCGCCTGTTCGCGTTGCGCTCGGTCGTCTATCCCCGCGAGCAGGCCGACTCGTGAGCGCGACAGCGGCGCCCCGCACCCTCGCGACGGCCGAGCCGCCGAGCGGGCAGGTCGCCCACGTGGGACCGATCGGCCGCCTCGGGCGCTACACCGCGACGCACTTTCGTGGCGTGCTGGCCGGCTGGGTCGTGGTCGCCGTGGTGCTGGGCTTCTTCGCGCCGCGGGTCGAGAGCGCGCTGTCGGGCGCGGGCTGGGAAGCGAGCGGATCACAGTCGGCGCAGGCGCGCAAGCTCGTCGAACGCGACTTCGCCGGCCTGGGCAGCTACGGCCTGATGGCCGTCGTGCACTCCCCGACCCAGACGGTCACCAGCCCAGCGTTCGCGTCGGTGATCAGGCGCGTCGAGCGGACGCTGCGGGCGAGCGCCGCGGTTCGAACTGTGGTCGCTCCGACGCCAGGGCTGTCAATCTCCAGCGACGGTCACACCGCGATCGTGCAGGGGGGCGCCGCGCGCGACCCCAACCGGATGGTCGCCGCCGCCGACAGCCTGAAGGGCACCCTCAGGAAGCTCTCGACGGGCGGAGTACAGGTGAATCTCACCGGCGCGGCCGGCATGTGGTCTGACTTCAACGTCGCCAACCGCTCGGCCATGTTGAAGTCCGAGGTGATCTCCTGGCCGGTGACGCTCGGCATCATGCTGCTCGCGTTCGGCTCGCTCGTCGCAGCGGGCCTTCCGCTGATGCTCACGATGCTCGGTCTGCTCGCGGCCGCCGGCTCGCTGTATCTCGGCACGCGGGTGCTCGACATCTCGATCTGGGCGATGAACTTCGCGCTGATGTTCGCCCTCGCGCTCGGCATCGACTACGCGCTGTTCATTGTGATGCGCTTCCGCAGCGCCTTCTTCGGCTCGAAGCTCGACGCCCAGGAGGCCACGGCCGTCACCATGGACACCGCCGGCAAGGCCGTCCTGTTCAGCGGTCTGACCGTGTTGATCTCGCTCACCGCGGTGATGCTCGTCCCCAGCCCGGCCTTCCGCAGCATGAGCCTGGGCATCATGCTCGCCGTCATCTTCGCGCTCGCCGCCACGCTGACGCTGCTGCCCGCCGTGCTGGCCAAGCTCGGCCCCAAGGTCGACAACCTGTCGCTGCCATGGGCGCACTCTGGCGAGCATCGCTCTGCGCGCTTCGCCGCCTGGGGTGAGCGCCTGTGGCGCAACCCCTTGCGCTACGGCCTGCTCGCGGTCATCGTGCTCGTCGGGCTGGCCCTGCCCGTGCTGTCGTTGAAGACCTCGATGCCCTCCATCAAGGTCGTGCCGAGCGGCGACTCCTCGCGCGTCGGCTACGGCCAGGTCCAGGCCGCCATGGGACCGGGCGCCACCGGCCCGCTGCAGCTCCTCACCACGGTGGGCCAGGCCGCCACGGTCGCCCGCGTCGCGCAGAGCGACCCGGGCATCGCCCGGGCGACGCCCGCCCAGCCCGGCGGCGGCGGGATGGCCCTGGTCACGGCCATCCCTCGCCAGGACCCCTCCAACCCCGCTGTCGGCGCCACGATCGAGCGGCTGCGAGCCCATCTCCCCGCCGGCACCCTCGTGGGCGGCGCGGTCGCCGAAAACCACGATCTGCAGCGCCTGCTCTCATCCAAGACGATCCTGGTGATCGGCGTCGTGCTGGGTCTCGGATTCCTGCTGCTGCTGTTCGCCCTGCAGGCCCCGTTGCTCGCCGCGGCCGGCGTGCTCACCAACCTGCTCGCCACCGGAGCGGCCTTCGGCGTCGCGAAGTGGATCTTCCAGGATGGCGCGCTTCACTCGCTGCTCGGCTTCCAGTCCCAGGGCTTCCTCGATGCCTGGGGACCGGTGTTCTTCTTCGCGATGATCTTCGCGATCTCGATGGACTACACCATGTTCCTGCTCTCCTCAGCCAAGGAGCACTGGGATCGCAGTCACGACGCCCAGGACGCGATGATCGGTGGGCTAGCGCACTCCGGGCGGGTGATCTTCGCCGCCGCGGCCGTGATGGTCGCCGTGTTCTTCACCTTCGCGCTGTCCGGGCCGCTGCCGCCCAAGGAGATGGGGATCATCCTCGGGGTCGCCGTGCTGCTGGACGCCGCGCTCATCCGTCTACTGCTGCTCCCCGTCCTGCTCCGCCTGATGGGCCGCCGAGCCTGGTATCTGCCCGCTTGGGCGCGGCGCATCCTGCCGGACGTGCGCTTCGGGCACTCCTAGGTCCACAGTCGCCGCGATCTTCACGCCGATCGGCGGTCCGTCAACGGCGCGTCCTCTTCGCCGGTCGCCGAGAGCCGCCCGTACGGCTGCACGCGCAGCGCCAGCTCGAGCTCAAAGCGCTGATCGGGATCGTCCAGCGCGTCGCCGAACAGCTCGCGAAGGCGCGTCATCCGATAGCGGACCGTCTGTGGATGGACCTCGAGCGTGTGGGCGATCGTCTTGCGCTGGCCGGGACTCCGCAGCCACGCCCGCAGGGTCAGGGCCAGGTTCGCGCGGGTCGCATCGCCGCGAACCGCATCCAGCGGCGCGAGCCGCCGGCGTGCGATCTGGAAGGCCAGGTGCGGCTCGGCGCTCAGCAGCAGAGCGACGTCGTGGTCGTCGGCGTGCGCCAACGGACCGCTCTCGATCAGGCCGGCCTGCAGCAGCGCGAGGAGCTCCCGCGCTCGACCCAGGCTTCTGCGCGCGTCCGGGACCGGGAGGGAGGGGCCGAGTGCGAGCTGGACTCCCGCGTGGCCGGCCGCCTTCTCGAGCTGGCGGCGGCGCCCCGGGCCGTCCGGGTCGAACATAGCTCCCACGAACTCGCTCTCGCGCGGACCGAGCACGACGTGTTCGCGCGCCGAGCGGGCGAACACGTCGTGCTGCTCTGACGGACCGACGAAGAATGCGAGCATCCCGGACAGCTCGATTCCGACGGCCTCTGCCGCCGTCTCGAGGATCTCGCCGTCCGGCTGTGGGTCTTTCAGCAGAAGACGCACGAGCTCGCTCCGCCGCGAGTGCGACGCCCCCGATCTGTACGACTGCTCGTCGGCAAACCCGGCCGCCGCCTGCGTGGAGAGCTCATCCACGCACCCGAAGCCCGTCTCGGCGAGCCTGTAGAGGTCCTTTGGTTCCACCCCGCTGGCCGCTCCGACCTCAGCCAGGCGGCGCCACATCGTCCGGGCGGCGATCCGGTAGAAGCTCATGAGCTCGTCGAGGGAGCGTCCAGCGCGGGCCTGGGCGCGCCCCAGGGCGAAATGCAGATCCGGCTCTGATGACGGCGGCTCGGTATCGAACCACCGATCCACCGCGTCGGTCAGGCCGTGGCGCAGGTTTCTCTCGAGCGCGCTCTTCGAGGAGCGCACGTCCGGACCCTGGCTGCGAATCGCGGTGATCGCCGCCTCGACGATCGCCGGCACGGCCGGCATGAGAGCCGCCCGTAACTCGGGTGGAGGCGACGCAGCATTCCGTGCCTGAGCATTGTCGATTGGGAACAACGTAGGGGCCTCTCCGTGCCTGACAACCGTGGTGAGAGTACAAGACTTCGCCGAAGAGGGCGAAATAGACTGTCCGACGTTCAAGGGACTGTTGCCCGGCTCGGTGTCGGAGTGACGGCGGGAATCGCCTGGCGCCGAGAGGGGCCGGGCCAGAGGGAGGAATGCACATGTACGCAGACGAGGCCGCGCCCGTCCGGGCGCGGCATACACGGAGGCTGCTGGCCGGTGGGTTGGCCGCGATGGTCGTTTGGCTCGTGCTGGCCGCGCTCGCACCGGCGAGCGGGTTGGCGTGCTCGAACGTCGAATTCATCGGGGTGCGCGGATCGGGTGAAAGCTACTCGGGCAACTACGGGATGGGGACGCAGATCGGGCCGCTGTTCGAACGCGTCAAAGCGCGCAAGCCGTCCACGCAGACACTGCAGTCCTACGGGCTGGAATACCAGGCGGTGAACGTCGCCGAATGGTGGAAGGCGTGGGACTACTACTTCAGCGTCTGGGAAGGCGACAAACACCTCGAAAACCGCATCCACAACGAGGTCAGCGCGTGCGGGAGCATGAAGATCCTGCTCGCGGGCTTCTCCCAGGGCGCGCATGTGGTCGGAGACGTGATCGAAACGTGGAGCCACAACAACGACTCGGCCCTCAGTCACATCTACGGCGTCGCGCTGTACGGCGACCCGCGCTTCAACAACGAAGACAAAACAGTCGACCGGGGCAACTACAGCCACGAACACTGGGGCATCCTGACCAGGCGCGAACTCTATTCGAGCAAAATCAACAACCGCCTCGGCGACTGGTGTCGGCTCAAAGACGCCATCTGCCAGGGCTTCAACGCCGGTGGCACCGAATATCACGAGTACGCCAAATACAACGGCGGCGAATTCCTCCAGCAGGGCGCCGAAATGATGTACAGCCACATCGGCTGGTAGCAGCGGCGTTCGGTTGTGGTGGCGGCGCGCTGTGCGCCGTCACCACCACAGTCAGGCTCGCGGCGGCTCTCGCGCCAGCTCGGGCCGTCGCCTCTCGGCTCAGCCCTCGCGACTCGCAGGGGGACGCTCGCGCGGCACGGCGGCCGAGCGTGCGCTGGCCCGGATCACCTCGGCGACGGCGGCGGGATCGTCGAAGAACGGCACGTGCCCGGCGCCGAGCGTCACGTGCGTGGCCCAGGGGAGCATCGCGCGAGCGCGCGGCGCCTGCAGGCGGTAGGGGAGCAGGAAGTCGCGGTTGCCCCATGCGATCGTCACCGGCGTGCTGCGCAGCTGCTGGGGCGCGCCGAAGCGGTAATGGCGAAAGGCGTCCAGGGCGCCGCTCAGCGCGGGAGAGGCCCATGCGTCGCGGAGCGTCGCCACGGCCTCGGCGGCCGGCAGTCGCGCCGGGTAGCCGAAGCTCTGTGAGAACAGCGCCACGCGCCCGGGGCGCGTGCGCGCGAGCGCCTCGATCGCGGGACGCACGGCTTGCGGGATCCTGATCAGCGCCTTGAGCGAGAGCTGGCAGAAGCGCAGCTCCGCGGGGGTCCAGAAGCCGGCAGGAGAGAAGGCGCTCACCGAGCGGATCGCTCGGTGACGAGCCAGCTCGAGCGCGATCGCGCCGCCCATCGAGTTGCCCGCCACGTGCGGTCGCTCGAGGCCGAGCTCGGCGAAGAACCACTCGAAGGCGTCCACCTAGGCGGGGATGGTCGGCTCGACTGAGGCCGGCAGCGGCGCCGAGCGCCCGAAGCCGGGAGAGTCGCACGCGATCACGTCGAAGTCGCAGGCGAGCAGAGCGATCACCGCTCGCCACGCCTGCCAGTGGTGACCGACCCCGTGGAGCAGCACAAGCGGCGGGCCTTCACCCTCGCGGTGATAGTTGATCGAGATGCTCACGCTCTGCTCCTCCAGGACATTGCGTACTGCTGGCGTCAACCCTATGGGCTTCGGCGGACCCCTGCTCAGGAGCGAGCGCCCGGCTCACGCTCGAGCGCCGCCCCGAGCCAGGCGGCCGCCGCCGAGACGTGGGCCGGGTCGATGTTGTGTGCGCCAGAGGACTCGTGGTACTCGACCTCGAGCCCCGCGTCCTTTAGCTGCCGAGCGGCCCGACGGGCGAAGCTGACGTCGATCACCGGGTCTCGATTTCCGTGTGCGATGAACGCGCGCAGCCCCCGGCGGCCGATCAGGTCCGGCTCCCAGCCCTCCACCGTCGCCAGGAAGCCCGAGAACGCGAGGATCCCGGCGGGCACGGGCCGCGTCGCGGCGAGGCCCAGCGCGTAGCTCATCACCGAGCCCATCGAGAAGCCGCCCAGGACCGTCCTCTGCGGGCCGATACCGGTTCGAACCCACACCTCGTCGTGCAAGGCGCACAGCTGCCGGAAGGCCGCGTGGAAGGTCTCACGATCGGGGTGGCCCACGCGGGGCACCAGATACCAGTGGTAGCCGAGGGACCCTGCAGGTCGCAGCGGCGCCCGCGGTGTCACCACGTGAAGCCTGCGCTCGGGGTCGAGGGCGTCGGCGAGCCCGAGCAGGTCATGCTCGTCGGCGCCGCGTCCGTGATGCAGGACGAGCAGCCCCTGCGGCTCACCGGCGGCCGGCCGCTCGCCGAAGGCGAGAGCGCTCACCGGTTCACCCGGCGCGTGCCGTCCACGCTGTCCGCCACCGTCATGGCGAACGCGCCAGCAGCGTCGCGGCGACCCCTTCGATCGTCTGCTCGCCGTAGCTCATCGACGGATCGCCGTCGGTGAAGACGGCGATGGTAAACGTCAATCGCGGCCGCTCCAGGCGGGCGACCTCGTTGAACAACCCCTGTTCGGGGAGCGCGCCGGTCTTGAAGAACACCTGCCATCGGGGTCGACCGACCGGTGGCACGCCCCAGCTCTGCGACGGCTCGATACCCGACAACAGTCCGCGCGCATACGCGTAGAAACGCCGTGGCACGAGCCGTTCGAGCGCGAAGAAGAGGCGCGCCTGGTCCGCGGCCGAGGTCTGCGTGTAGGCCCACCAACCGACCCCCGGGGCGTAGTCGGACATGCCCGACTCCCGCGCGACCCGCGCGACCGCCGCGCCGCCCACGATCGCGGTCACCGCCGAGGCGGCGTTGTTGTCCGAGACGTGGATCATCGGATACAGAAGCGACGTATCGGCAGCGTCCAAGCCGCGGTGCTGGGCGCTCAGCATCTGCAGGTAGGCGACGAGCATCATCACCTTGACCACGCTGGCCGTCTCGAAATGCTCGCGCAGCCGCACCCCGCTCAGCTGTCCCAGGCTGTTCACCACCGCGAACGATGTCCGTCCGGCGCGCCCGTCGAGATACCTGCTCGCCGCGGCGATCGCGTCCGCAGAGGGATACGGCACGACCGGGATGCCGCGTCCCTCACCTCCGTACTCGAGCGCCACCGCGCTCGCTGGTCCCCAGCCGGCAAGCCCGGCGCACGCGACGAGCATCAGCGGCCGTCCGCGTCGAAACCGCTCAGCCCACATCTCTGCGCACCTCGTAGTCGCGCCGGGGGCAGCGCCCATGCGTGGCCGGCGGCCCCATCGCGTGTTCCCATGCCGGGTTCAGGCAGACGCGATAGACGAAGCGCTTTGACGGCGGGTTGATGGTCGCGCTCGCGTAGGTGAGACCCGGCGAGAGCTCGCGCGTCTGAGTGACTGCCGCGAGGCGGAACACGCGCGTCCCCCGTGCCGCCACGAACCACGAGGCGCTCGCCGAGGCCGAGCCCGCGTGCACGGTGTGGCCGAGCCGGATGCTGAGGCGCGTCCGCCCGGGGCCGAGGCTGCGCGCGTTGATCGCGACGCTCGGGTCGACGGTGACGGACAGCTGCGCGCTCGTCGTGGTCGGCGATCCTTCGAGCACGACCCGCAGGCGGGTGTTGCGGTCGGGTCGCACGCCTGTGAACGTGAAGCCTCCGTCGGCTGCGGTCGCCGCGCGGGCCAGCGCGGCAAAGCCATGAAACGGATAGGCGTCGGCCTGGAGCACCACCTCCGCGCCGCTCATGCCCTGGTTGGCGTCGGTGAGGCGCCCGGCGACCGTGACCGCGCCGCCGTAGGTCACCTCACCGGGCGTCACCGACGCGCCGAGCACGCGTGTGATCGCCGGCGCTTCGGACGCCGGTGGCGTCGAGGATGCGCCGGCCACGAGTGCGGACGGCGCCGGCGCCGCTGAGGCGAGGGCGATCACGGTCGCTGCCGGTGCGAGCCAGATCATTCCCCGTCACATCTCAAGAGCGGAGTCCGCCGAGACGACTTCCTCGCCCGTTCGCGGAGAGCGCCGGCACCGTGGCGCCCCTACTCCTCGCGCGGGATGTGCGGCGCGAGCTCGCGCCGGGCGATCGAGAGCTTGTGGACCTCGTCCGGGCCGTCGGCGAGCCGCAGCGTGCGCAGGTGTGCATAGGCGCCGGCGAGCATGAAGTCCTGCGACACGCCGCCGCCGCCATGCACCTGGATCGCACGGTCGACGACCTTCAGGGCCACGTTCGGCGCAGCCACCTTGATCGCCGCGATCTCCGTACGGGCCTGGCGGTTTCCGACGGTGTCCATCAGCCATGCCGCCTTGAGCGTCAGCAGCCGGGCCATCTCGATTTCGATGCGCGACTCGGCGATCCAGTCCTGGATGTTGCCGCGCATGGCGATCGGCTGACCGAAGGTGACGCGGGAGACCGCGCGCGCACACATCGCCTCCAGGGCGCGCTCGGCGGTGCCGAGCGCCCGCATGCAGTGATGGATGCGCCCAGGGCCCAGGCGTGCCTGGGCGATCATGAAGCCGTCGCCCTCGCCCGCGATCAGATTGGAGGCCGGCACGCGTACGTCGGTGAAGTCGACTTCCGCGTGACCCTCCTGGTCGTAGTAGCCGAACACCGACAGGTTGCGAACGAGCGTCACGCCGGGGGTGTCGAGGGGCACGAGGATCATGCTCTGCTGCCTGTGCCTCGGCCCGTCGGTCTGGGTCTTGCCCATCACGATCATGATGCGGCAGTGGGGGTGATGCGCCCCCGAGGTCCACCACTTGCGCCCGTTGAGCACGTACTCCTCGCCGTCGCGCTCGATCCGCATCGCGATGTTGGTCGCGTCCGAGCTGGCGACGTCGGGCTCGGTCATCGCGAAGGCCGAACGGATCTCGCCTTCGAGCAGCGGCGTCAGCCAGCGGTCCTTCTGCTCGGGGGTGGCGAACTGATGGAGCACCTCCATGTTCCCGGTGTCGGGGGCGGAGCAGTTACAGGCCTCTGAAGCGATGAACGAGTGTCCGAGGATCTCGGCGAGCGGCGCGTAGTCGCTGTTGGACAGCCCGGCGCCGTGCTCGGCGTCCGGCAGGAACATGTTCCACAGCCCCGCCTCGCGCGCGCGCACCTTGAGGTCCTCCATGATCTGGGGCTGATGGTGGGGGTCTCCGGACTCGTGCAGCTGGCGCCCATACACCGCCTCCGCTGGGTAGACGTGCTCGTCCATGAACGCCGTGAGGCGCTCCTTGAATTCAGAACAGCGCTGACTGGGCTCGAAGTCCATCGGTCCTCCTCGGTGGTGGCAAGGGCTTAGGATCATCTCTCATGAGCGAAGACGGCGCCAGCTACCGCGCGGCGGGAGTGGATTACGACGCCCTGGACGCAGGCAAGCGACTGGCCATGGCCAAGGCCCTTTCCACGTCATCGCTGCTGCACGCGAGGGGCGGGCGCGCGCTGGACGCATCCAGGGGCGAGCCCGCGTTCGTGTTCGAGCTGGGTGGGCAGGCGTTCGCGTTCGTGGTGGAGGGCCTGGGCACGAAGTCGGTCGTCGCGCGCCAGGTGCTCGAAGGCCAGGGGCTCAACCGCTTCGCCGATGTCGCCTACGACACCGTCGCGGCGATCCTCAACGACCTGTGCTGCGTGGGCGCGCTGCCGCTCGTGGTGAACGCCTACTTCGCGACCGGCGCCTCGGAGTGGTACCTCGAGCTCGAGCGGGCCGGCGCGCTGCTCGAGGGCTGGCGCCGTGCCTGCGCGGACGCGGGCTGCGTGTGGGGGGGAGGGGAGTCGCCATCGCTCCCGGGACTGCTCGAGGAGAAGGACATCGAGCTCGCAGGCGCGGCCGTCGGAGTCGTGCCCGAGGGGCGCTCGCCGATCCTCGGGGAGGAGCTCGGCCCAGGCGACGAGATCGTGCTGGTGGCCTCCAGCGGGCTGCACGCCAACGGCGCTTCGCTCGCCCGCCTCGTCGCCGGCCGGCTGGAGCGGGGTTACGCGACCGAGCTGTCCGACGGCGAGACGCTGGGGGAGGCGCTGCTCGAGCCGTCGGTGATGTACGTGGGACTCGTCGCCGCGCTGCTGGACGCGGACGTGCGGGTGACATACATCAGCCACGTCACCGGCCACGGCCTGCTCAAGCTGATGCGCCCGCCCCGGCCGCTGACCTATCGCATCGAGCGGCTGCCCGCGGTGCCGGCGGTGCTCGACTTCCTCGTCGAGCAGGCGGGCCTGGATCCCCAGGCTGCGTACTGCACCTTCAACATGGGAGCCGGCTATGCGCTCTACTGCGCAGCCGGCGACGGCGAGAAGATCGTGGCCATCGCGCAGAGCCTGGGGCTGAGCGCAGCGGTCGCCGGACGCGTGGAGGAGGGTCCCAGGCAGGTCATCCTCGAGCCGGTGGGCGTACGCTTCTCCGGCGCCCAGCTCGAGCTGTCCGCCCAGCCGACCTGACTCTCCACCTGAGCCTTATAGTTCGCCCATGCGCGCGCATTCCCGTCAGCGCTTCGCCGTTTCGCCTCGCGGTGCCCGGGGTAAGAGTGTCTCGGTCGGCCCGCGGTGCGGTTCCACCTTGAAGGCGTCGCCCGTGGCGGATAAGATTGCAGTAGAAGTCGCCAATGTTCCCCGGCTGAGTGGTCAGGGGATCTCGATGTCGCCGGACCGGCATGGCTCCGGAGCTACCCGGATCGAGGCGGTCCTGTCCATCAAAATAGGAGAGATACTGATGCGCAGAGCATCCACCTGTCTTGCCGTAACCGCCCTCGCCGTGCTGGCGCTCTCGAGCGTCGCCTCGGCGGCGCCCACCGTGACGCTCAAAGCGGAAGCCGTTCCGATCTCGGGCTACCCGGGCACCGGCAACATCTATGGAGCCGGCGCGGCCTTCCAGGCCGAATTCACGATCAAGGGGACCGAATACGGCGGGTACCCGCCTCCGCTGATCGGCATCAACGTGTACCTGCCCAAGGGCACGGTGCTGCACCCGTCGGGCTTCGCGACCTGCTCGAAGAAAGCGATCGTCGAAGAAAAGGAACCGACGAAGTGCCCGAAGAAATCGAAGGCCGGCACGGCGGGCAAGGCGGAAGGTTTCGTCGTCTTCGGCAACGAACGGGTTCCCGAGACTTTGAGCATTGAATCCTTCTTCGCGCCGGGCGGCGGCCTGTACTTCTTCGCCGCGGGTCACACGCCCGCGTCGATTGAAATCACGTCGGTCGGCAGGTACATCCACCTCAACGGCGCCGGTGGCTTCGGGCCGGAGGCGGTCGTCCAGGTGCCGCTGGTCGAAACGGTGCCGGGCGCTCCCGACGCATCGGTTGAAAAGATCGTCAGCAAGGTCGGCGCGGCCTACGGGCCGAAAAACAACAAAGCAACCTATTACGGCAGGGTCCCGAAGAAGGGGATGTGCCCGAAAGGCGGCTTCCCCCTGAAGGCGGAACTGACCTTCGCGGGCCTCGGCGGTCTGTCCGAACAGGTCGTGACGACGACCTACAAAGCGCCGTGCCCAAGGAAGTAGGCAGCGAGCAGGAGTTCACGTTCGCGACGGCGTAAGCTCGTGGACTGCAGAGTGGGACGGGCGACCTCATCGAACGGTGGGGTCGCCCGGCTCGTTGTGAACGCGGCCAGGGAAGGATCGGGGTGAGGACGCAGACCGTCGGATGGAGGAGAGTGGCGGGCGGTGTCGCCGGCGCGGCCTGCGTCGCGGCGCTCGCGGTCGTGCTCGTCCTGCTCGCCACCTCGGCCGGCGGCTCCAATGGGGGCTATACCGTCCGAGCGATCTTCGACGACGCCGGCAACATCATCTCCGGCGAGGACGTGAAGATCGACGGTGTCAAGGTCGGCTCGGTGGGATCGGTCACGGCGACGCCGCAGGCCAAGGCCGCGGTGGTGCTGCACATCGAAAACACGGGCTTCCAGGACTTTCGCGTCGACGCCAGCTGCACGGTCCGCCCCCAGGCGCTGATCGGCGAGAAGTACGTCGACTGCCTCCCCACCCAGCCGCGCGTCGAAGGCACGCCGCTGCCCCCGCCACTGGCGAAGATACCCGCGGGCCAGGAAGGCGAAGGCGAGCGTCTGCTGCCGGTGCAGAACAACCACAGCCCGGTCGACGTCGACCTGCTCGGCGACATCAGCCGCCTGCCCGAACGCCAGCGCCTGACGATCATCATCAACGAACTCGGCGCCGGCCTCGCCGGGCGCGGAAGCGACCTCAGCGCGGTCATCCGCCGTGCCAACCCGGCGCTGCAGGAACTCGACAGGGTGCTCGCGATCCTGGCGAGCGAGAACCACGTCCTCGCCCAGCTGGCCGTCGACTCCGACCGAGCGCTGGCGCCGTTCGCCAGGGTCCGCGGCCGGGTCGCGGACTTCATCGTGCAGAGCAACAAGGTGGCGCAGGCGACCGCGGCGCACCGTGGCGCCCTGGCCCGCAACCTCGCCGACTTCCCGCCCTTCCTCAGGCAGCTCGGACCGGCGATGGAACGCCTCGGCCGGTTCGCCGACCAGACCACCCCGGTGTTCACCAACCTCGGAGTCGCCGCTCCCGGGATCAACCAGGCGTTCACGCACCTGCCCGCGTTCTCGAGCAGCTCCTCCACGTACTTCGGAAGCCTCGGCCAGACCGCCAAGGTCTCCGGTCCCGCGCTCGTCGCCACCAAGCCTCTGCTCGCACGGCTGAAATCGCTGGGAGCTGGCCTCCAGCCGTTCTCCGGCCACCTCGCCGAACTGCTCGCCAGCCTGCGGAGCACCGGCGGCCTGGAGCGTCTGCTCGACTTCATCTTCCTCGGCGCCGGCGCCGCCAACGGATATGACGCGCTCGGGCACTTCCTGCGCGCCGAAGGCGTGGCCACCGCCTGCCTGAAATATGCGATCAAGGAAGTGGGCCAGGGGTGCGTGCGGAGGATCTTCGACACCGGCGCGAGCAAGGCGTCCGTCGCCACAGCGTCCTCCGCGAGCGAACCGACCGGCCTGATCATGGCGCGCACGCTCGCCGTCCTGAAAGGCGCCACGCCGGCAGAGGCGCTCGCGAAATACCCCGGCTCGGCTCCCACGCCGCGGGAACTGGCGGGCTCCCCCGCCGCCGCGGGCTCGCCCACCGCCGCGGGCTCCACGCCCACCGCCCAACCCGTGGGCGGCTCGACAGCCGGCACCACCTACTACTCGCCCGAAGCCGAAGCCGAAGGCTCTGGCGCGGGCGGGCTGCTGCTCAACTACCTCCTGGGCAACTGAGTGATCCCGGTGACCAACGCACCGAAACTCGTTCGCCGGGCGCTCGCGCTGGTCGCGCTGCCGGCGGCCCTGGTGTTGGCCGCCCCAGCAGTCGCTGCATCTCCGGCCGAAGCCCCCGCCTCCTCGCCGGGCGGCGCGGCCGAACAGCCGGCGTCCCCGAGCGCCCCGCCGGCGGAACCGGCCGCGCCGCAGGTGCAGGCCCAGCTCTCGCAGGGCAGCAGTCCGGCGGGCTCCTCCGCCCCCGGTCGCGCCAACGCGAAGGGGAAGGGCTCGCCCGCGGGCGGCTCGACCGCCACGAGCGAAGCCTCCTCCTCGTCCGCGGCGCGCGCCCGGCAGAAGGCCGCCTCGCCGTCGGCGCTCACCCCGGGGCTGTCGCCGGCGCTTGAGTCCGGAATCGCGGGCGTCCCGGGCTTCTTCATCGAAGACTTCCAGGTTCCCCCGTTCCTGCTGCCGATCTACCAGGCCGCCGGTAGCGCCTACGGGATCCCATGGCAGGTGCTCGCCGCGATCAACGAGGTCGAGACCGACTACGGCAGGGACCTGAGCGTCTCCAGCGCGGGCGCCGAGGGCTGGATGCAGTTCCTGCCCGCCGAGTGGGCTCAGTACGGCATCGACGCGAACGGTGACGGCTACCGCGACCCGTACAACCCCGCCGACGCGATCTTCGCCGCCGCCAGGTACCTGCGAGCCGCGGGCGGGAACACCGACATCAAGTCGGCGGTCTTCTCCTACAACCACTCGCAGGCGTACGTCGACTCGGTGATGCTGCGCGCACAGCTCCTCGGCGGCACGCCGTCCGAACTGCTCGGCGCGATCACCGGTCTCACCGAGGCCCGCTTTCCGGTGCACGCGCCGTCGCACTTCGACGACGGCTTCGCGACCGTCCCCGCGATCGGATCGCGCTCCGCCGAGACACTCGTCGGTACGACGATCAACGGACCGGCGGGCGCTCCGGTGATCGCGGTGCAGGACGGCGAGATCGTGCAGATCGGGAACTCACCGTCGCTCGGGCGGTTCATCTCCCTGCGCGACGCATTCGGCAACACCTACGTCTACGCCCAGCTTGGCGAAGTCGCCTCGGTGTACCCGGTGCTCCAGCCGCACGTCCACACCGCGCCGAGCGGGCGCATCGCCCAGTCCGGTCTCGAACCCGCCCCGAGTGGTCCTGCGACCGCCGGCGCGCAGCCGCGTTCGCCGATCTCCGCGGGCGCCACCGCCTCGGCGCTCGCCCTCGGCGCGGCGGCCGATCTCGAATCCTCGCCCCTCCCGCCGCCGGCGCCGGACAGCGCGCGGGCGCCCGTGAGATCGTCGCGCGCGACGAAGGTGCGCGTGCTGCGAGACGGCGCCAACGACGTCTACCTGCACACGCTGCTCCCAGGGGCCCAGGTGATCGCGGGAACCGTCCTCGGCCACCTCGGCGCGGGCGCCGGCGCCGGTGGGTCCCAGCCGCACATCTTCTTCCAGATCCGCCCCGCCGGTGTGGGCGCTCCGCTGATCGACCCGAAGCCGATCCTCGACGGGTGGGTGGCGCTCGAGAACAGCTCCATCTTCAGGGCCAAGGGCGAGAACCCGTTCCTGGCGACCTCCCCGACGGTCGGCCAGGTGCTGCTCGAGTCCAAGCAGCAGCTCGAGCCGCAGGTGCTGCACGACGGCGGCATTCGTCTCGGCCGCTGCGGACGCCAGGACGTCCAGGCCGGAAGGGTCGAGGAGCGCGTGCTCGCCATGCTCGAGTACCTGTCGGTATCGGGACTCAGGCCGACCGTGTCCGGGCTCAGATGCGGCGGCTCGACCCCGGCGGCGCTGGCCGCCAGCATCCCCACGAGCGCTGGCGCGGACGCCATCGACATAAGCGCGGTCAACGGCATTCCGATCGCCGGTCACCAGGGCTCCGGCTCGATCGCCGACACGCTGGTGCGCAAGCTCCTGATGCTTCAGGGCCTAGCCAGGCCGCACCGGATCGTCAGCCTGATGAGCTTCCCCGGGGCGAGCGTCGCGCTCGCGAGTCCCGGGGCCCGCGACTCCATCCACGTCGCGTTCAGCACGCCGAGCACCGGAGTCGGACACGCCGCCGGCCTGCTGGACTCGTCGCTGTCGCCGAGCGACTGGATCAAGCTGATCGCCCGACTGGGCGAGATCCCCGATCCGACGGTCGGCCGCGGTCCCTCGGCGGCGGCCATCCCGGACAATCCAAGCGTCGGCTCCACGACCACCGAAGGAGGCGCCGGTGGCAACGGCTAGCCCTCCGAGCCCCGAGGCCGCCTCGCCTCCTCCCGCGCGCAACCCGTCGGGCCCCTCTCCGCGCGTGCGCTCACCGCGGTCGGGCCTCGGCCGGATCCTCCCCGTGGGCGCGCTCGCGCTCGTCGTGCTGATCGTCGCCTACCTCGCGTTCGGCGGCGGCGGCGGTGCTGACTATCAACTGGTGTTCAAGGAAGCCGGACAGCTCGTCAGGGGAGACCAGGTACAGGTAGGCGGGGTGCCGGTCGGCAGCATCACCGACATCGTGCTGACCCACGACTTCAAGGCGCGCGTCACGATCCACGTCGACTCCTCGTTGACACCGTTGCACGAGGGCACGGTCGCGCAGGTGAGGGTGCCGTCGCTCTCCACGATCGCCAACCGCTACATCGTGCTGACCCCGGGACCCAACAGCAACCCGGCGCTCCCCGCCGGCGCGACGCTGACCGCGAGCGCCACTCGCGAAGTCGTCGATCTCGACCAGCTGTTCAACACGCTCGACCCGAAGACGCGCAAGGGCCTCCAGGGGTTCATCCAGGGGACCGCGGAACAGTACGCCGGGGCGGGCCGTGACTTCGGCCGGTCGACCGAATACTTCGCGCCCGCGCTCACCGCGACCGACCACTTCTTCGCCGAGCTCGTGCGCGACCAGCCGACGTTCACGAACTTCCTCGTCGAAACGGCCAAGGCCGTGACGACGATCGCGGCCCGCAAGGAACAGCTCGCGGACCTGATCGAAAACGCGAACACGACGTTCAGGGCGATCGGCTCGCAGCAGACGCAGTTCGCCCAGGGCCTGCGCCAGCTTCCCCTCACCCTGCGCCAGGGCAACCGCACGTTCGCCGAAGTCCCCTCCACGTTCGGCGCGCTGAAAAAGCTCGTGGACACGTCGCGGCCCACGACCAAGTCGCTGACCACGTTGCTGGAACGTCTGCGCCCGTTGGTGACCACGGCGACGCCGGCGGTGAGCAACTTCAACCTCGCGATCAACCGGCCCGGGGCCAACAACGATCTCACCGACCTCGCGCGGGCGCTTCCGGCGCTCGCGCAGGCCCTGTCGACGAGCTCGCCGAGCACGGTCACGGCGCTACAGGAATCGGTCCCGATCACAGCGTTCTTCGGCCCCTACGCCCCCGACCTCGCGGGCACGCTGCGCACATTCGGTCAGGCAGCCTCCTACTACGACGCCAACGGACACTACGCCCGCCTCACGCCGGTGCTGCCCGACTTCACGCTCGGCGCGAACAACACCCTCACGCCGGCCAGCCCGCAACAGGCCCTCGAAGGCCTGAAGACCGGACAGCTGCGCCGCTGCCCGGGCGCGGCGACGCAGCCGGCCGCGGACCACTCCTCGCCGTTCACCGACAACGAACTGCTGAGCTGCGACCCATCGGAGACGCCCTGATGGACCGCCGCCGCAACTCCCTCGCCGCCAGCCCGCTGCTGATCGGCGGCGTGACGACGCTGATCATCCTGGTGGCCGTGTTCCTGTCCTACAACGCCAACAACGGACTCCCGTTCGTCCCGACCTACAACATCAAGGTGACGCTGCCCGAGGCCTCGGGGTTGCAACCCACCAACCAGGTGCGCATCGCGGGCACCCGGGTCGGGCTGGTCGGCTCGCTGACGCCCCACGAGGATCCGAAGACCGGGCGGCTCACCGCCATCGCGAGCCTCAAGCTCGAAAAGGGCATCGAACCGCTCCCCGCAGACACGAAGGCGATCGTGCAGTCGGTCTCGGCGATCGGCCTGAAGTACCTGGAACTGGAAAAGGGCACCTCCTCCCAGCCGCTGAAGGCTGACAGCACGCTACCAGTGAGCCAGGCCCGGGAACCGGTCAACATCGACGAACTCTTCAATATGTTCGACCACAAGACGAGGACCGCGATCAAGCAGAACACGAACAACTTCGGTGACGGCCTCGCCGGCCGCGGCCTGGGTCTCAACAAGACGATCGCCGAACTGCGACCACTCGTCACCAACGCGGTGCCCGTGCTGCACAACCTCGCCCAACCCTCCACGGGGCTGCGCGAGCTGTTCGTGGCTCTCGAGCGGGCGTCCGCGCAGGCGGCCCCAGTCGCCGACGCGCAGGCCGCCTACTACAGCGAGCTGGACACGTTCTTCACCGCCTTCGCGAGTGTCACGCCCTCGCTTGAAGCGGCGACGGAGGGCGGGCCGGCGTCGCTCGAGCAGGCGACGTACTCGCTCCCCCACGAGGCACCGCTGATCGAAAAGGCCACCGAGTTCATGCACCTGCTGCGCCCCAGCGCCGTCGCGCTGCGCACGGTCGCGCCGCCGCTGGGACACGCCTTCACCGAAGGAGCAGTCAACCTGAGGGCGGCCACCGCGCTGAACACGCGCCTGGCCGAATCCGCGCAGGCGTTCCAGGCGTTTGCGCAGAATCCGGTCGCCACGCTCGGCTTCGAAGACCTGACGCACACCGTCGAAGTCGGCAACCCGCTGCTAGCGGGCATCGCGCCCGAGCAGGCCGTCTGCAACTACTGGTCGCTCGCATTCCGCAACGTCGCGAGCCTCGAGTCCGAGAGCGTCGGCGTAGGCACGGTCGCCCGCGCCGGGTTCGTGCTGTCTCCCACCGGGGCGAACAACGAGGGCTACCCGTCCTCGGCCCCCGCCAACGGCCCGTCGCCGGAATTCGAAGCGGTCAGCCACAGGCTGATCCCCGACACGGGCGGAAACCACCTCCACGCCAACCCCTACCCGAACGTCGCCGGTCCCGGGCAGGCGCAGCTGTGCGAAGCCGGCAACGAGAAATACGTGCCGGGCAAGACCGTGATCGGCAACGCGCCGGCGGGCTCGGTGTCGAAAAACCGGGAAATCACCAGCCGCGAATACAACCTGTTCGGCGAAAAGTATCCGAGCACGACGCTGAAGGCGCTCGGCCTGGTCAAGGGGAAGGGCAAATGAGCCGCTCGCGCTGGTGGCGCCGCCACGACGAGGTGCCCGTCGTCGAGCTGCAGCGCTCCAAGCCGGTGCGGACCGGGGTCATCGTCGTCGTGCTCGTCCTCCTCGTCGCCTACTTCGGCTTCACCAAGCACATTCCGTTCAAACACGGCTTCACGTTGAAGGCCGAGTTCGCGACCGCTGTCAACATCCACCCCAAGTCCCCCGTGCGTATCGCCGGGGTCAACGTGGGCAAGGTCAGCTCGATCCAGCGTGACGGCAGGGCGGGCCTGGTGAGCATGGAAATCGAACCGCGTGGTCTGCCGATCCACTCCGATGCGACGCTCAAGATCCGGCCACGCATCTTCCTGGAAGGCAACTGGTTCATCGAACTGCAACCCGGCAGCCCCTCGGCGAGCACGGTGTCCTCCGGCCACACGATCCCGATCACGCAGACCTCCGACCCCGTGCAGCTCGACCAGGTGCTCGACGCGCTGAACACCGACACGCGCACGAACCTTCAGAACTTCCTGGTCAACTACGGCGAAGCGCTGACGCGCAAGCCGAACGCCGCCGAAGACGCTGAACAGGAACCCGAAGTGCGCGGCATCAACGCCGCCCAGGCGCTCAACAAGGCCTACCATCGCGGGCCCTCCTCGCTGCGCGGCGCCGCCGTCATCAACCAGGCGCTCGGCGGGACCGAACCCCACGACCTCTCCAAGCTCATCGCGGGAGTCGGCAAGGTGACCGCTGCCCTGAACGTCCACGAGCAGCAGCTCGGAGAACTGATCGTCAACTTCAACACCTTCTTCGCCGCCTTCGCCGCACAGTCGTCGAGCCTCCAGGCGACGGTGGCCGAGCTGCCGAGCTCGCTGCGCAACATCGATCGCGGGCTGGCGGCGCTCGACGCCTCGTTCCCGCCGACGCGAACGTTCGCGCGCGACATCCTCCCGGGGGTCAGGGCTACGCCTCAGACCGTGAAGGCGGTGCTGCCGTGGATCGAACAGGTGCAGGCGTCGCTCGCGCCCAGCGAGCTCGGAGGCGTCGCCAAGGCGCTCGCAGCCGCTACCCCCTCGCTCGCGCGCCTGGAGAGCGAACAGACGCCCGCCTACCGCCAGACCGACCTGTTCAACAAATGCCTGACCAAAGTGATCTACCCGGCCGGGAACACCAAGCTCCAGGACGGCGCGGCCACCTCGGGCGTCGAAGCGTACAAGGAATTCTGGTACAGCCTCGTGGGGCTGTCGGGCATCGGTCAGACCTTCGACGGCAACGGCGCGGTGGGCAAGTTCCTGATCGGCAACAGCGGGCAGACGCTGCGCTCGGCGCACACGTCGATCCTCGGCACCAAGCTCAAGGGCCTGCAGCTGCTCGGCCGCTCGCCGCTGACCCCGCTGGGCACGCGGCCGGCCTACCCCGCCGAAGAGCCGCCGTATGAGCCGCTCGTGCCCTGCTACACCCAGTCGCTGCCCAACTTCAACGGCCCGCTGTCCTCGGGCCCGGCCGACGGGAACGGATGATGACGACGCCTCCAGAGACGCCGACACACGGCCACGAAGGCGGGCTGAGCGTCCGCGACCAGATCGAGCGCTACCGCACAGCGTTCGTCGCGGTCGTCACGATGATCGTGTTCGCGGCGGCCGTCGGCGGCTACATCCTCGCGCACGAGAACCTCAAGCTGCCCGGATGGGTGCCGGTGCTGGGCCGCGAATACTTCACGCTCAAGGCCGAGTTCCAGACGGCCCAGGCCCTGACGCCGGGCCAGGGTCAGGCGGTGACGATCGCCGGCGCCAAGATCGGGGAAATCGCGAGCGTGGACCTGCACGATGGGGTCGCGACGGTCACCATGAGAGTGACTCCCAAATACGCGCGGATCTACCGCAACGCGACCCTGCTGCTGCGCCCCAAGACACAGCTGCAGGACATGACCGTTGAGGTCAATCCGGGCCAGCCCTCGGCGGGCAAGCTGAAGAGCGGCGAAGTGCTACCCCTGTCGCAGACCGCGCCCAACGTCGACTTCGACGAATTCCTCGCCGGGCTGGACGCCGACACGCGCGCCTACCTGCAGGAGCTCCTGGCCGGAGCGGGCGAAGGGCTCAACCACAACGGGCGGGCCCTCGCCGCGGTGCTCAAGCGCTTCGACCCGACGGCGCGCTACGGGCAGGAGATCGCGCAGCAGCTCGAAATCCGCCACGCCAACATCGCGCGCTCGATCCACAACTTCCGCCTGTTGATGGAAGCGCTGGGCGGCAAGGACAAGCAGCTCTCGCAGCTCGTCAACGCCTCCAACGCGGTCTTTGCCACGTTCGCCCAGGAGGACGCGAACCTCCAGAGCACGCTGCACCTGCTGCCCGGCGCGCTGCGCAAGACCGGAACGGGCCTCGGCAAGCTCGCCACCGCCGCCGGCGTGCTCGGCCCGACGCTGCACAAGCTTCAGCCCTTCGCCAGCGCGCTCGGCCCCGCGAACGAAGCCACGCGGCGTCTCGCCTTGACAACGACGCCGATCTTCAAGAACGAAATCCGCCCGTTCGCGCGCCAGATCCTGCCGGTGATCAACGAACTTTCGCCCGCGACCAAACAGCTGGGCGAATCGTTCCCCAAGCTGTCGGTCAGCTTCTCGGTGCTGAACGAATTCTTCAACGAGCTCGCCTACAACCCCGGTCCGAGCAAGGGCGGCTTCGTGTTCTTCCTCGACTGGGCCAACCACAACCTCAACAGCGTCGTCAGCTCCGCCGACGCCCACGGCACCCTCGGGCGCAGCCTCGTGTACTTCAACTGCAACATCCTGCCGATCCTCAAAGGCGCCTCAGAAGTCAATCCGACCGTGAACCTCCTGGTCGGGCTTCTCAGGCCCCCGACGAAGGCGGAATGCCTGAGCCTCCTGGGCACGGCCCCGACCGCCGCGAGCCTGCACCGCCACGCCAAGGCTCCTGCCCGCGGCGGCCTGTTCTCGGGGTTGGGTCAGCACCCGTTCTCCACCCCCTCGACCGGCGGACCGAGCTCGCGGTCGGGCGTGAAGGCAGGAAAGGGCTGACATGCAGAAGCGCGCGCCGACGCTGGGCAACATCTTCGTGATCGTCCTGTTCGTGCTCAGCTGCTTCGGCCTCTTGATGTTCCTGTGGGAGTCCTTCGGCGGTCCCCTGCCGCTGAAGCCGAAGGGCTACCGCTTCACGGTCGCCTTCCCGCGCACGCTAGCGCTCGCCGAGCAGTCGAACGTCCGCATCAGCGGTGTGGATGTCGGACACGTCATCTCGCTCAAGCTAGGCAAGGACGGCCGCACGCACGTGACCGTCGAAGTGGCCGGCCAGTATGCGCCGGTGCGCGCGAACATGCATGCGATCCTGCGACAGAAGACGCTGCTGGGAGAGACCTACGTGCAGCTGATCCCCGAGGCGCAGAGCGGGCGCTATCTGCCCGACAACGGGCAGCTCGCGAACAGCCAGGTCGAACCCTCGGTGACGCTCGACGACATCCTGTCGGCGTTCGACCCCAAGACCAGGCGCGACTTCCAGGTGTGGATGCAGGCGGCGTCAGAAGGGATCAACGGCCGCGGCGAACAGATCAACGCGGACTTCGCCAGACTCGAACCGTTCGTCGAACACGCCAACCGCCTGGTGACCCTGCTCAACTCCCAGGAAGGAGCCGTGAAAGCGCTCGTGCACAACACGGGCGTGGTGTTCAACGCGCTCGCCAGCCGCGACCACCAGCTCGAAGGGCTGATCGTCAACGGCGAGCGCACCTTCCACGCGGCCGCCGAAGGCAGCCAGGCGTTCGCAGATGCCTTCCGCGCGCTGCCCACGTTCGAGCGCAACTCGCGTGTGGCGCTCAAAGAACTCGACCTGTTCGCCGCCGACGCCAGCCCCTTCCTCGACGAATTCCGCCCCGCGGAGCGCCAGCTCTCCGCGCTGCTACAGGCGGCCAAGCCGTTCGCTCCCCAATTCGACAAATTCCTCACGGCGCTGGGGCCGCTGACCAAGGCTGCCAAGACGGGACTGCCGGACGTCAAGAAGACCCTCGACCTGACCGTCCCCGTGCTCGAAAACCTCAGGCCGGTGCTGCACAACCTCGACCCGTTCCTGCAGTACACCGGCGAGTACGTACCCGAGCTGCAGGCGTTCTTCGCCAACCTCACAGCCGCGTCGCAGGCGAGCGAAAAGAACAGCAACACCGAAGGCAAAGGGCCCAAGCAGCACTTCCTGACGACGATGAACGTGCTCAGCCCGGAGAGCCTTGCGATCTACAAGAACAGGATCGGCACGGACCGGTCCAACGCCTACCCGCTGCCCGGCACGTTCAACTCGCTCGCCAGCGGGCTGCCGGTGTTCGACGGCAGCACCTGCGCGAACTCCGCCCCCGCGGTCAGCGGCCCGGCGAACGAAACGATCCCCCAGAGCATCATCGAACAGATCATCGAATTCAAAGTCGCCAACAAGCCCGAAACCTCCAACGACGTTCCGGCGCCGGCGTGCAACCAGCAGGGACCGTTCACGTTCAACGGCCAGACGAGCCAGTTCCCGCACGTGGTCTACGCTGGAAAATGATGTCTGACGACTTCGAGTATCACTCGAGCGAGCTCGACCTCACCGGAGACCCGGAGGCGGGCAACTGGTCGATCCGCTGCGTCGACGTGCACAAGCGGCTTGGCGGCGTGCCCGTCCTGAACGGGCTGAACGTCGCGTTTCCCGACGACACGATCACCGTCGTGCTGGGCCCCTCGGGTACGGGCAAGAGCGTGCTGATCAAGCACGTGATCGGGCTGATGTTCCCGGACTCGGGCGACATCATCGTGCAGGGACAATCGGTTCCCAGCCTGACGATGCCCCAGCTTCTGGCCCTGCGCCGCAAGATCGGCGTGCTCTTCCAGGACGGCGCGCTGTTCGGGTCGATGACGGTGTTCGACAACGTCGCCTTCCCGCTGCGCCAGCACACGGACTTCTCCGAGGCGCAGATCGCAGAGCGCGTCACCCAGCGGCTCGCCGACGTCGGGCTGGCGGACGCGATGGACGACGCGCCCTCCCAGCTCTCCGGCGGCATGCGCAAGCGCGCCGGCTTCGCGCGGGCGCTGGTGATGGAGCCGGACATCGTGATCTTCGACGAGCCCGACTCGGGCCTGGATCCGGTGCGCACGGCGCTGCTGTGCGAGCTGATCCAGGAGATGCACTCCATCCACGGAGGCACCTACCTGGTCGTGACCCACGACATCGCCTCGGCGCGCAGGATCGGCGAGTACATCGCGCTGCTGTGGCGGGGGCGGATCGTGGAGGCGGGGGACGCGGCGAGGATGTTCTCCTCGGAGAACCCGTTCGTGCGCCAGTTCCTGAGCGGATCGGCCGAGGGCCCGCTGACGATGGATTGACCCTCGACCGTGGGTTGCATCGAACGGTCAGTCCATGAGGGCCACGCCACCCGAGCGGATTTATGCGAACATATGTTCGTATGGTCGTATGCGTGCACCTACCCCGCTTCGAGCTGGCCGTCGCCGCGGGAGGCCGAGCGGAGGTCGTCGAGCAGACGCTGGCGGGGAGGGCGCTGGCGCTGGCGCCGCAGGCCGGGGCCGAGCGACGGGTGGGGGAGGTCTCAGGGGCGGCTGAAGCCTGTGGCGTGAGGACCGGGATGGTCCTCGGCGAGGCGCTCGCCCGCTGCCCTCAGCTCGTCCTCGTGCCCCCCGACCCGATGAGGGCGGCCGAGACCTGGGAGGGAACGCTGCGGGCCCTGGAATCGATCGGCGCGGCCGTCGAGCCAGCACGCCCCGGTCTCGCCTACTTCGAGACGGATGGGCTGCGCGGGATCCACGGCACGGACGCCGCGACGATCGCTGCCGCCCAGCGCGCCTGCCGATCCCCGGCCGGTGGCGGGCGGCCCGCCCGCATGGGGGGCGGGCCGACGCGCTTCTGCGCGCTCGCCGCCTCCCTGGCGGCGCGTTCACGCCGTCCGTTCCTGATCGAAGGCCCGTCGATTGATGGCCCGCCCACCCCAAATGCCCGGCGCTGGCTGGCCGGCCGGCCGGTCTGGCTGCTCGCCTTCCGCTGGGAGACCGCGCCGCTCATCGAGCCGCTCACCCGCCTCGGCGTGCGCACACTCGGGGAGCTGGCGAAGCTGGGGCGCGCGTCGATGAGCGACCGCTTCGGGAGGCCGGGCGCGCTCGCTCACGAGCTCGCCTGCGGCGAGGACGGTCCGGTGCGCGCTCGTCGCCTGCAGGAGCGCTTGGAGGAGTCGATGGAGGTCGGCGACGCGAGCTCGGGCATGGCGCTGAAGCGCGTGCTGGGCGTGCTGGTGAACAGGCTGCTGGCTCGCTCCGAGCGCGATGGGCGCACGTTGCGCGCCGTCATCCTCTCCGCGCGCCTGGTTGCCGGCGGCGGTTGGCGCGAGCGCGTCGTCTTTCGCCAGGCGCTCTGTGATCCCGAGCGCATCCGACTGGCGCTGTCGCTGCGTCTGCTGCTGCTTCCGGCTCCGGCCGACGCCCTGCGGTTGTCGGTCGAAAGCTTCGGTCCACCGGCGAACGAGCAGGGCGCGCTGCTCGATGACGAGCGCGCCCAGTGCGCCGCTCGCACCGAGCGCCTGCGGGAGGCCGTCCTGCAGATGCGCGCCGTCGCCGGGCAGGATGCGGCGCTGCGAGCCGTCTGCGTGGATCCCGACTCGCGCGTGCCCGAGCGGCGGGTGATGCTCGCTCCCGTCATCGAGTGACTGCCTCGGAGCGGAGCGATTGTCTTGACCAGAGCCCTGAACCCTCCCCGGCCCGCACGCGTGCGATTCGGACCCGGCAGCCCCGGCGAGCACCCGGTCGAGGTGAACGGCGAAGCGATCGAGTCGCTGCGCGAGTCCTGGCTGGTGGAGGACCGCTGGTGGACCGCCCAGCCGCTGCGCCGCCGCTACTGGGAGCTCGTGGGGGAGCGGGGGCGAAACGTCGTCGTCTTCCACGACCTCACCCAGCGTGGCGCCCACGGCAGCTGGTTCGTCCAGAGCTCCTAGGTGCGTGAGCGATGAGCCCGACCCCTTACGTGGAGCTGCATTGCCACTCGGCCTACTCGTTCCTCGACGGAGTCTCGCTGCCCGAGGAGCTGGCCCAGCGGGCGGGCGAGCTGGGCTATGCGGCGCTCGCCCTGACCGACCACAACTCGCTCTCCGGCTCGATGGAGCTGGCCCAGGTCGCGGCCGACTACGGGGTGAGGGCGATTCACGGCGCTGAGATCGACCTCGCTCCCGAGGGGGGAGCCGCGGCCGACGCCGGCGACGGTGCTCGCGGGCGTCACATCACGCTGCTCGTGCGCGACGAACGCGGCTGGAGCAACCTCTGCCGGATCATCACGCTCGCGCACGCTCACACCCGCGACGGGTCCAATCGGCGCGAGCTCGCCGAGCCCGCGGTGGACCTGCAGGCCGTGCTCGACCATGGGGAGGGTCTCGTCTGCCTGACGGGCTGTGCCGGGCGATCGGCGGTCGGTCGCGGAGTCCGCGACGAGCCCGCCGCCCGGCGGCTCTTGGAGGCGTTCGGCCCGGAGGACCTGTACGTGGAGCTGCAGCGCCCCTACGCCCGCCACGATCGCGCCCGCAACCGCGCGCTCGCCGCGCTCGCCGGGCGCCTGGGGGTGAGATGCGTGGCCACCGGCGACGTGCACGCGCACATACGCGCCAGGACCGAGCTGCAGGACGCGTTCGTGGCGCTGCGCCACCGCACCACGCTCGACGCCTCCGAGCCGTTGCGTCGCGGCAACCACAGTCACGTGATGAGCTCGCCGCAGGCGATGGCCAGCCGCTTCGCCGACCATCCCGAGGCGGTTCGCGAGACTCTGCTGCTCGCCGAGCGGCTGACGTTCAATCTCGACAGGGACCTCGGCTACCGCTACCCGGGTGCCGAGGACGAGAGCTCCTCACGCCGCCTGGCGGAGCTCTGCCGAACGCGCCTACAGGAGCGCTACGGCTCCGCAGCGCCCACCGCCGCCCGCGCGGCCCACGCGGAGGCGCGGGCGCGGCTGGAGCAGGAGCTGGGAGTGATCGACCACCTCGGCCTGGCGGGCTTCTTCCTGCTCCACCACGACATGCTCGAGCTGGCGCGCGAGGTCGCCCTGGAGGTTCGCGGTCCGGATTCGGTGCGCGCGCTGCTGGCCCCCGGGCGCGGGCGTGGATCGTCGGTCTCCTCGCTGGTGTGCTACCTGACCGGGCTCTCCCACGTCGACCCGATCGCCAACAAGCTGGCGCTGGGACGCTTCCTGCACGAGGACCTGCACGGGCTGCCCGACATCGACCTCGACTTCCCGCGCGACATCCGCGAGCGGCTGATCCCGCGCGTGCACGAGCGTTACGGGCGCGATCGCGCCGCGCTGGTCGCGGCCTTCCCCACCTTTCGCACGCGCGGGGCGATCCGCGAGCTGGGCAAGGTCCTCGGCCTGCCCGCCGGCGAGATCGAGCGCCTGGCTCGCGGCGCCGAGAGACACGGCGGGGTGGAGGAGACGGCGGCGGGCGGGGCGGATCGAGCGGTGACGAGCTCTGAGCGCTGGCGCTGGCTCGGAGAGCTGGTCGGGCAGGCCTACGGGCTGCCCCGGCATCTGTCGCAGCACCCGGGCGGGATGATCGTCGCGACCAGGCCGCTGATCGACTGCTGCCCGGTCGTGCCCGCCTCCATGCAGGGCAGGCAGATGGTCCAGTGGGACAAGGACTCGTGCGCCGATGCGGGCTTCCTGAAGATAGACCTGCTGGGTCTGGGGATGCTCTCGGCGGTGGAGCGCTGTGTGGAGGAGATCGAGCGCTCCCACGGGGAACGCATCGACCTCTCGCGCATCCCCTTCGACGACCCGCAGACCTTCAGGGCGATCCGCGCGGCCGACACCGTCGGCGTCTTTCAGATCGAGAGCCGCGCCCAGATGCAGTCGCTCCTGCGCACGCGGCCGCAGAACCTCGACGACCTCGTCATCCAGGTCGCGATCGTGCGGCCCGGCCCGATCCAGGGCGGCGCGATCAACCCCTACATCGAGCGTCGCAGGCGCCTGCGCGAAGACCCCGCGTTTGAGATCCCCTTCGAGCACCCGGCGCTCGAGCCGGTCCTGCGCGAGACGCTCGGCACGATCATCTTCCAGGATCAGGTGATGGGAGTGGCCGAAGCCTTCGCCGGCTTCAGCCCCGGCGAAGCGGACGGGCTGCGTCGCGCGATGAGCCGCAAGCGCTCGCACGAGCTGCTCGTCAGCCACCGCGAGCGCTTCATCGCGGGCGCGATCCGGCACGTGGGCGCCGAGGAGGCGACGGCGGAGCGCGTGTGGAGGATGGTCGAGGGCTTCGCGGGCTTCGGTTTTCCCAAGTCCCACAGCGCCGCCTTCGCCCTGCTCGCCTATCAGTCGACGTGGCTGCGGGTTCATTACGGCGCTGAGTTCCTGTGCGCGCTCTTGAACGAGCAGCCGATGGGCTTCTACGCTCCCGACAGCCTCGTTCACGAGGCGGAGAATCGAAGCCCGCCCACCCGGATCGCGATGCTCGGGCTCGACGTGAACGCCTCGGGCGTGCTGTGCACGGTCGAGGATGGGGGTGTGCGCATGGGCCTGGGCTACGTCAAGGGCGCGGTCGACGCCGAGATGCACGAGCTCGTGACCGAGCGTGAACGAAACGGACCCTTCGGCGGCCTCGCCGACCTCGCCGCGCGCGCCGGCATCAGGCGCGCGACGCTCGAGCAGCTGGCCTGGTCGGGTGCCTGCGACAGCCTGCTCGGCGCCGGGCAGGACACCCAGGTGGGCGCGGATAGACGAACGGTCCTGTGGCAGCTGGGGCTGGCGACACCCGCCGAGACGACACCGACGGGCGAGACGACCCAGCTGGCGCTGCCCATGGAGCTGCCGCCGGCGCCGAGGCTGCGTCCGCTCGGGCGCTGGCAGCGGCTGATCGCCGATTACTCCACCAGCGGGGTGACGATCGGCGACCACGCGATGGCGATCCTGCGCGAGCGGCTGACCGTTCCGAAGCTGGTGACCAGCGCCCAGCTCGCGCGGCTGCCGAGCGGCTATGAGGTGGCGGTGGCCGGGCTGGTGATAGCCAGGCAGCGTCCGGGGACGGCCAAGGGGACGATGTTCCTGCTGTTCGAGGACGAGTTCGGCACGATCAACCTGATCGTGTCCAAGGAGGTCTACGAGCGCCACCGCCAGCTCGCGCGGGCGGAGCCGCTGCTGCTCGCCAGAGGCCGCCTGGAGCGCTCCTCCGAGCCGGCCGACGCGAGCGTGTGGAACCTGCGCGACATGCGCGACACGCGCGAGGGGCGGGAGGTCCAGGGCGAGGCGGCCAGAGAGGCCGAGGCCGTCGAGGAGATCCGCCCGGTGATCAACGTGATCGTGCGCGAGCTGGCGCCGCTCGAGCGCTTCCTGCCGGGCGGCGTCGAGGAGGCGCAGGAGGCCGTGGGCGCGCGCGTACACCGACTGCCGACAGCAGGAGGCGAGGAGGACTCAGACGGCGCCGAGGTCGGATCGACCATGCGCGCGGCTGCGCCGCCGATGCAGAGCTTTGGCGGCGGGCGGCGGCGGTAGGCCGGTAGCCGCCGCGGGTAGCCTGAGCACCACATGGTGCGTCTCGGCCACACCGACCTGGAGGTATTTCCGCTGTGCCTCGGCGGCAATGTGTTCGGCTGGACGATCGACGAGGAGCGTTCCTTCGCGGTACTCGACGCCTACGTGCGCGCGGGCGGGAACTTCATCGACACCGCCGACGTCTACGGGCGGCGCGGACCCGACGGGCCGGGAGCATCGGAGCGGATCATCGGCCGCTGGGTCGCCGCGCGTGGCAACAGGGACGAGCTCGTGCTCGCCACCAAGGTGGGCGCGTCGCCGGATCTCTCCGGGCTCTCGCCGGCGACGATCCGCCGGGCCGTCGACGGCTCGCTGGCGCGACTGGGAGTCGATCGAATCGACCTCTACTACGCCCACCAGGACGACCCCGACACACCGCTGCAGGACACGCTCGGCGCCCTTGGAGAGCTGATCCGCGAGGGCAAGATCCGCCATGCGGCCGCGTCCAACTACAGCGCCGCGCGCCTGGGCGAGGCGCTGGATATCGGCACGGTGGAGGGCAAGGCGGTGCCCGACGCCGCAGGCTCCTTCGTGGCGCTGCAGGCGCACTACAACCTGATGGAGCGCGAGGAGTACGAGCGCGAGCTGGCGCCCCTGTGCAAACGCCACGGGCTCGCCTGCCTGCCCTACTTCAGCCTCGCGCGGGGCTTCCTCACGGGCAAGTACCGTCGCGAGGGCAGCGAGGTCGACAGCCCGCGTGCGCCGGGCGTGCGCGAGAGCTACTTCAACGAGCGCGGCTTCGCGGTGCTCGGCGCGCTCGACGAGATCGCAGGCGCGCATGCGACGAGCGTGGCCGCCGTCGCGCTCGCCTGGCTGCTGGCCCAGCCGACCGTGGCGGCGCCGGTCGCCAGCGCAACCTCGCCCGAGCAGCTGGCCGAGCTGCTGGCAGCGAACGAGCTCAGGCTCTCGCCCGAGCAGCTCGAGCGGCTGAGCGACGCGAGCGCCTGAGCGTTCGGTCAGACGAGCGGCATTCTCGTTTGTGGCCACGCCGCGGCGCGATTCGTTCATCCGTCACCGTGATCCGCGTCGGAGCTGACGAAACTCAGCGGAACCCCGTCGGGGTCGTGCAGCGACACGCCGCCACCCTCGTTGCGCGATGCGCCCGTCCCGGCCGACGCTGTCTCGAGCTGGTGCCCGAGCGCGTCGAGCGCCTCGTCGGCGCCGCCGAGCTCGAACTCGATCAGGCGCAAACCGGGGGCGCTGTCGGGCGCCGGCGTCGCCCCCTCGCTCTGCCACGAGTTCAGGCCCACGTGGTGGTGGTAGCCGCCGGCCGAGAGAAAGGCCGCGGAGGGGAGCTGGGCCTGCTCCTCGAAGCCGAGCGCGTCGCTGTAGAAGGCGCTTGCACGAGGAACGTCTGAGACCTTCAGGTGCACATGTCCAACCGTCGTGCCCGACTGCATCACCGGTGCCGGCCCGCCCGGATCCTGCGCCAGCAGGTCCTCGAGGTCGAGCGGCAGCGTGACCATCTTCACGCCGTGTCCGTCGGCGGGCCGCTGCCACCGCTCGCGCGGACGGTCGGCATAGAGCTCGATGCCCAGGCCGTCGGGATCGGTCAGGTAGACGGCCTCCGAGACGCCGTGGTCGGCCGCGCCGTCGAACGGCCAGCGCTGGCCGAGGACCCGGCGCATGCTGGCGGCGAGAGCCGCGCGCGAGGGATGCAGCCACGCCACGTGGTAGAGGCCCGTGTTGCCTGGTGGAAGGGGGGTGGGGGCTGCGATATCGCTCAGCATGAGCGCCGGGCGCTCACGATCGGGGCCAAGCCGCGCGCCGTCGGGCTCGCTCGAGATCAGCGGCAGACCGAGCACACGCTCGTAGAAGTCCACGCTTCGCGGCAGGTCGCTCACCGCGAGGTGCACCGAGCGGATACGCAGTGCAGGATCGATTGCGGACATCCCATTCCAGGGTACTCTGCAACAGCATGAACTTCCGCAAGCTCGGCTCGAGCGACATCGAGGTCTCAGAGATCAGCCTGGGCTCGTGGCTGACCTATTCCGGCGGCGTCGAGCGCGAGCAGGCGAAGGCCTGCGTGGAGGCTGCCTTCGAGGCGGGCATCAACTTCATCGACACCGCCAACGTGTACGGGCGCGGCGCCGCCGAGACTCTGCTCGGCGAGGCGCTCGCCGGGCGAGAGCGCGCCTCATACGTTCTCGCCACCAAGGTCTACTTCCCGATGTCAGACAGCGATCGTGGTCTCTCCGCGGCTCAGATCCACAAGCAGGTCGACGCCTCGCTGGAGCGGCTTCAGACCGACTACGTGGATCTCTACCAGTGCCATCGCTACGACGATCACACGCCGCTGGAGGAGACCATGACGGCACTCACCGAGGTCGTCCGCTCCGGCAAGGCACGCCACATCGGCTTCAGCGAGTGGCCGGTCGAGAAGATCGACGAGTCGCTTGCGCTTCTCGGCGCCGAGCGATGGGTCTCCAGCCAGCCGCAGTACTCGATGCTGTGGCGCGCGCCCGAGGCTGAGGTGATTCCGCTGTGCGAACGCGAGCACATCTCCCAGATCGTGTGGTCGCCGCTGGCGCAGGGGGTGCTGAGCGGCAAGTACCGTCCCGGCGAGCCGCCGCCGGCCGACTCCAGGGCGGCGAGCGACAGCATGGGCGGCTTCATCGATCGGCTCATCCAGCCAGCCGTGCTCGAGGCCGTCCAGCGCCTGTCGCCGATCGCGCAGGCCGCGGGCTTGAGCATGGTGCAGCTGGCGCTCGCCTGGGTCCTGCGTCAGCCGAACGTCGCCTCGGCGATCGTCGGCGCGAGCCGTCCCGAGCAGGTCCGCGCGAACGCCGCCGCCTCGGGCGTGGTGCTCAGCGGCGACACGCTCGCCGCGATCGACGAGGCGCTCGGCGACGTCGTCGTGCGCTGAGCGGCGCCTGCGCGCGTCAACGGGTCTGCACGACGAGCGTCTGAAAGGCACGTCCCACGGCGCCGTGGACGTCGTGGAGCACGCTCTCGGACAGGCCGGTGCCGTCTGCGTGCAGCAGCGTGCGCGCATCCAGGCCGATCCATTCGCCGCGGGGCGGGCGCTGCAGGTGGATGCTGAGGTCCGCGTTGATGAACAGGAAGCGGTCGAAGGGGAGCGCCGCGCTGATGCCGTTGCCGAAGTCCGCGCTCGCCGCCAGCCGCGCGAGTCCCGTGAGCGGCTCGCCCGGCACGAGTGGGTGGCGCAGCCGCATCCACACGCGTCCCGGCCCGAGGACCGAGGGATCGCTGAGCCAGCGCATCTCCATCGCGCTGGCCGCGAAACTCGTCCCGTCGGGGTCGGCGAGCGCGAAGCGCACCGCCTTGCCGCGGTCCGGTCCCGGCATCCGCTCCTCAGGCGCCCCCGCCGGCAGGCCGCCCGGCACAGCCTGCACCCGCAGCGCGCTCGCGCGGCAGATCAGCTCCTCCCCGCTGCGAAGCTCGCCGGCCAGCTCCTGCACGCGCCGACCGGGCCGCACGATCTGAGTGGACAGCGCGAGCGGCGCAAACGGGATCGGGCGCAGGAACTCGAAGCCCAGGCGAGCGATCGGCAACTGCGCACCAGGCTCCATGCGCTCGAAGGCGGCGGTCATCAAGGCGGCCGGTGCGCCGCCGTGCAGCGCCTGCGGATCCCACGGCCCGCGCGCCTGCTCGGTCGGCACGAAGCCCTCGCCCTCGGCGAGGAAGACGCTCTCGGCCACGTCGCCGCTCAGCCCTGCAAGCGGGCGATGAAGTCGGCGAGCTTGCCCGGGTCGCGCAGCGGGGCGCCGTGCCCGAAGCAGGTCACGCGCGGCCTCAGCGCGGCGAGCCTGCGGGCGGACTGGCGGTTGCGGGCGGGGTCCGGTGTGAAGATCTTTGGAGGCTCGTGCAGGCCGGGTACGCCGGTCATCACGTTCATGTTGTTGAGCACGTCTCCCAGGATCAGGAACCCGTCGGACTCACGCCAGTAGGCCACCTGCCCGCGCGAGTGCCCCGGGCTCTCGAGGACCGTGAAGCCGGCCACCTCGTCTCCCTCCACCAGCGCGCGGGCGACGGGATGGGGGGGTCCCGTCCAGAACCGGCGCTGCATCCGGTTCAGCCACCCGGGCGCCTGCGAGTTGAACACGCCGCCAGGGGTCTCCATCGCCGGGACGTCGCCCTGCCCGCACCACAGCGGGATGCCCAGCCGTTCGCAGATCGCGTGACTCGAGCCCTGATGATCGGGATGGGCGTGCGTGAGCGCATGGGCGCTCAGCTTGTGTCCGGCGATCTCGCGCATGATCCGCTTCTCGCCCTGTCGCGTCGCCGCGTCGATGAGCACGTCGCCGACGAGGTACACGTTGATCGCGTTGGGCGGCCAGCCCCGCAGCAGGTAGACGTCCTCAGCGAGCTGCTTCATGGCGGGTCCTCTCTGTGTTGGTCATGTTCGCGACTGCTCCCAGGAGAAGCCGCGCACGGCGAAGTACAGACCGAACACGCCCCACAGCCCGATCACGGCGAGCGCGTCGAGGTGACCCGTCGTGTGGGCGTGAGCGACCATCGCGCCCGACAGGCCGTCGATCAGGGGCTTGAGGGGAAGGGCGTCGGCGATCGTCTTGAGAAAGCCGGGAGCGGAGCTCGAGTCGAACACGAAGAACGAGACGAACACGACCGGCAGGAACACGGCGTTGACGTATGCGGCGGTCGACTCGAAGTTGGGGATCACGTGCGCGAACGCGACGCCCAGGCCGGCGAAGCACACGACGCCGACGAGCACGAACACGATCAGCGTGGCCACGTGGGGCGGCCATCCGATCCCGAAGAACACCCGTCCCGCCCCCACCACGATCGCGATCTGCAGGGCCGTGTTGGTCACCGCGTTGGCTGCCACCCCGCCGAAGTAGGAGATCGTGGGCAGCGGTGTGCCGCGAATGCGCTTGAGCACACCGCGCTCGCGCAGGAAGACGATGTTGTAGGCCAGCGCGGTGAACGTGGTCGACATCACGCTCATGCCCGCGATCGACGGGACGAGCCTGTTCAGGTCGCTCTGGCTGCCGGTGAGGATCGCTCCTGCGCCCGCCAGGAACAGCAGCGGCAGCAGGAAGTTGAAGAACGCGGCGCTCGGGTTGCGCCAGAACATCCTCCGCTCCAGCCGGTATTGGCGCCAGGTCAGCGCAACCGGGTTGGTCGGCGACGGCCCGGTCGCGCCGCCGAGCGCGTCAGGCATCGGCGGTCAGCTCCAGATAGACGTCCTCGAGTGTGGGGCGCGCCACCGAGAGCTCCTCCAGGCGCTGGCCGCGGGCGAGAGCGCCGCCGGTCAACTCGTACAGCAGCGTGGTCGGGTCGTCGGTCTCGTGCTCGATGAGCTGGCCGTCGCCGCGGTATGCGACCCGGTAGCGCGACGCTCCCACGCCCAGCTCGCGCGGCGGGCCGATCGCCAGCACGCGGCCGTCCTTGACGATCGCCACGCGGTCGGCCAGCTCCTGGGCCTCGTCGAGGTAGTGCGTGGTGAGCAGGATCGTCTTGCCCAGGGCGCGCAGCGAGCGCACCGTCTCCCAGGCCGCGCGCCGCGCCTCCGGATCGAAGCCCGTGGTCGGCTCGTCGAGGAAGATCAGCTCCGGGTCTCCGACGAGCGCCAGCGCGAAGTCCAGCCGCCGCAACTGGCCCCCGGACAGCCTGCGGCTGCGCACGTCGCCCTTCTCCCGCAGGCCGGCGAGCTCCAGCACCTCCTCGACGTCGCGTGGGTGGGGATAGAAGCTCGCCCAATGCTTGAGCGCCTCGCGCGGGGTGATGTGGCTGTAGATCCCGCCGGCCTGCAGCACGATCCCGATCCGCCGGCGCAGATCCATCGACCTGCCCGCGGGGTCGTGGCCGAGCACCGAGACCTCGCCGCTCGTCCTGGTGCGATAGCCCTCCAGGATCTCCACCGTGGTGGTCTTGCCGGCGCCGTTGGGGCCGAGCAGACCGAACACCTCTCCGCGCGCCACCGTGATGTCGATGCCACGTACCGCCTCGTAGTCGCCGTAGCGCTTGCAGAGCGCGCGCACCTCGATCGCCGGGGAGGTCTCGTTCACGCTCTGATCATCTCAGGGCCGCTCGCGAGCCGCTCCCGGCCACCCGTGAGCCGTGCCTGTGGTCGCCGGCGATCCGCGCTCCCGGCCGCCGGCGAGCCGCGCCTTCCACTCCTACCAGTGCACGCCTCTCGTCAACGTCGCCATCGCGATCTGCTCGAACGAGACGTACTCCTCGACGTCGGGGGTGCCCTTGGACGCGGCCGAGTCGGGGAACACGCGGTAGGCGAGGTGCAGCAGCCTGTCCATCGTGCGTGGCGAGATCGAGTAGGCGACCTCGCCGAACTTCCCCAGCCGCGTGCCCAGCTCCTTGGGCCGGTTGCGCAGCGCCTCGCAGATCATGTCGCCGGCCTCGTTCGGGCTGATCGCGGGGAAGGCGTCATACATCTTCGTGGGCGCGATCATCGGCGTGCGCACGAGCGGCATGTGGATCGTGGTGAACGTCACCCCGTCGCCGATCACCTCGGAGGAGACCACGCGGGTGAACGCGTCGAGCGCCGCCTTGGAGGCCACGTAGGCGGAGAAGCGCGGGGGGTTGGTCTGCACCCCGATCGAGGACACGTTCACGATGTGGCCCGAGCCCCGCTCGCGCATGTGCGGGAGCAGGCCGATGATCAGCTTCACAGCGCCGAAGTAGTTGAGCTGGATCGTGCGTTCGAAGTCGTGGAAGCGGTCGTAGCTGAGCGCGATCGAGCGCCGGATCGAGCGCCCGGCGTTGTTCACGAGCATGTCGATGTTGCGGTGATCGGCGAGCACCCGCTCGAGCAGCCGCTCGATCGACTCGATGTCGGCGAGGTCCGCCGCGTACACGTACGCGACGCCGCCGCCGGCCACGATCTCAGCGCGCACCTCCTCGAGCTTCTCCACGTTGCGGGCCACCAGCAGGGGAACGCCGCCGGCGGCGGCGACCTTCAGGGCCGTCGCGCGCCCGATCCCCGACGAGGCGCCCGTGATGAGCACATGGCGGCCGTTGAGCGCCTCCTTGAGCGTTCGTCCCCGGCGCAGGTCGGGATCCATCTCGCGCTCCCAGTAGTCCCACAGGCGGGCGACGTAGTCCTGCAGCGGCGGAGGCAGTTCGAGCGGGGAGCCGGCGAGAGCCTGCGTCGTCTCGCGCGTGTCGAAGCGGGGCACCAGCTCCATGTGCGCGAGCACCGCCTCGGGGATTCCCAGCTGGCGCAGCGCGAGCTTGCGCATCTGTCGCCACGGCGGCAGCTGCGCGGCGAGCGCGAGCGGCCACTTGGGCAGGGGATCGATCAGGCGTTTGTCGATGCTCACGGCGAACCGCGGCGCGTGTGCCGCGGCGGCGAGCTCGTTGATCAGCTCATCGACGCGCTGCGGGCGGGGGTCGGTGAGGTGGAACGCCCGGCCGTCCAGGTTGGGCTGGTGTGCGATGTGCTCGAGCGCTCCCGCCACCCAGTCGACCGGCACGACGTTCGTGTAGCCCAGATCCAAGCCGACGAGCGGCACCCACTCGGGGAGCAGGTGGCGCATCCGCTGGATCGCCTTGAAGAAGTAGTACGGACCGTCGATCTTCTCCATCTCGCCGGTCTGCGAGTCGCCGACCACGATCCCCGGCCTGTAGACCCGCCAGGGGACGTACGGCTGATCGCGAATGATCCGCTCGGACTCGAACTTCGTGCGGTGATAGGGCGAGGGCAGCCGCTGGCCCTCGTCGAACATGTCCTCTCCGAACATGCCGTGGTAGGTGCCCGCGACGGCGATCGAGGAGACGTGGTGCAGGTGCTTGGCGTCCACCGCCCGTGCGAGTTCCACCGCGTGGGCCGTGCCGCCGACGTTGACCGCCGTGTTGCGCTCGGGCGGCGCGGTCATGTCGTAGACCGCGGCGAGGTGGAAGAAGTGGGTGATCTTGCCGCGAAGCTCGGTCACCTGCTCCTGCTCGACACCCAGCAGCGGCCTGCGCAGGTCCCCGACTACGGGCTCGATGCGATCCGCAGCCGAGCTGCCCGCCAGGATCTGCCAGCGCTCGATCAGGTCATCCAGACGCGGCTTGGAGCTCTCGCGCACGAGGACGTACACCTTGCCCTGGCGCTTCTCGAGCAAGCGTTCAACAAGGCGGCTTCCGATGAAGCCGGTCGCTCCGGTCACGAAGTAGGCCATCGTGCTCAGAGCCTACCTCGAATGAGCACCCGCCGGTCCGTCCTGTCAAGCCGGTTTTCCGGCGCGACCGCGCGACCGGAGACCTAGGCTCCCGCGCCCGCTCCTGAGCGGCCCTCGCCCGCGGCGAACCTGCCGGCCCCGCGCGCTCCGTCTGCGAACACCTCGGGTCCCGCCTTCGCCTCCAACGCGAGTCCCTCAGCGAGCGTCATCCCCAGCCCCTCGATCGCCGCGCGGCGATCGGCGAGCATCGTACGCTGCGGGAAGCGCGCCAGCCCCTCGGCGAGCGCGAGGGCGCGCTCGAGGTGTCCACCGGGCTCCACGATCTCGGTCAGGAGACCCATGGCAAGGGCCTCGCGGGCGTCGAGGATCCGCCCGGTCAGGATCAGGTCGAGCGCACGACCGAGGCCGACGATGCGCGGCAGGCGTTGCGTGCCACCATCGATCAGCGGCACGCCCCAGCGACGCTCCGGGTAGCCGAGCGCCGATCCCTCGGTGGCGATGCGCAGGTCGCACCACAGCGCCAGCTCCAGACCGCCGGCGAGGCAGAAGCCCGAGATCGCGGCGATCGTGGGCTTGGACGACGTCAGGCGGCTGAAGCCCATCGGTCCCTCTGCGCTCGTCAGCCGCGGGAGGAACGTCTCGATCGCCTTCAGATCGGCGCCGGCGCAGAAGGAGACGTCGCCCGCGCCGGTGAGCACGAGCACGCGGGCATCCTCCTCGGACTCGAAGCGCAGATAGGCCTCGTGCAGCGCCGCCGCTGTGGGCCCGTCGACGGCGTTGCGCCGATGCGGGCGGTCGATCGTGATCAGCGCGGCTGCGCCACGGCGCTCGTAGCGGACCGACGGCGCGTTGCTCTCCTCGCCGGCGCTCTGCGGCGAGACGTGCCCGCTCTGCTCGGGCTCACCCATCAGCCGGGAGCGATCTACCAGCCGCCACGCCAGCGGACGTCGCCGAGCTGCGCCTTGTGCGCGGCCTTGCGCGCGTCTTTGCGCCTGTCGAGGCGCTTCTGGAGCTTGCTCATCGTGAACACGAACACGGGGAAGAAGACGATCAGGATGAAGCCCGCGTCGGTCACGACCTTGTCGTCGGTCGCTCCATAGAAGCCGCGGCCGTCGTTGTAGGCGTACGCCCCGGGTGCCAGCACGAGCATCAGCAGCAGCGCGAGCGGAATCAGCTTCCTCAACAGGCGATCGGGCATCTCGGCCGGGATCCTAGCGCGGCGCGCCGGGGGCGGGCCCCTACCATCAGCAGCCGATGGCTCTGCTGATCGCTTCAGACATGCACAAGGATATGGCCGGCCGGCCGCTGTTGCGCGGCGTGTCGTTCAAGCTGGAGCGCCGCGAACGGATGACCATCGCCGGGCGCAACGGGGCGGGCAAGACGACGCTGCTGCGGATGCTGGCGGGCGAGACGTCGATCGATCGAGGCGAGCTGAGCATCGCGAAGGGAGTGAGGATCGCCCTGCACGACCAGCGTCCGCCGCGTGAGCGGCGGATGGCGCTGCGCGAGTACCTGCTGTCAGGTTGCGCGGAGGAGCTGCAGATCGAGGCCGAGCTGAGCGCCCTGGAGGGCAAGATGGCCGCCGGCACGGCCGACGAGGCGATGCTCGCCCGCTATTCCGGCGCACAGGCCCGGCTGGAGGCGCGAGGCGGCTATCTGTGGCGCAACCGCGCGACGGCGATGGCCCACGGCCTGGGGTTCCGCGAGGCAGACCTCGAACGCGCCCTGGACACGTTCTCCGGAGGTCAGCTGACGCGCGCATCGCTGGCCCGCGCCCTGGCGACCGGAGCCGACGTGCTGCTGCTCGACGAGCCCACCAATCACCTCGACATCGAGTCGCTGGAGTGGCTCGAGCAGACGCTCGTGGATCTCGACGCCGCCGTGGTCCTCGTCGCGCACGACCGCTGGTTCCTCGAGGCGGTGGGCACCGCGGTGCTGGAGCTCGAGGGCGGCAGGTCGCGGTTCTTCGCGGGGACGTGGCACCAGTGGCGCCGCGAGCAGGCGGCCCGCGAAATCGCGCTCGGCCGAGCGATAGACAAGCAGACGGCCGAGATGGAGCGGATGGAACGCTTCATCGAGCGCTTCCGCTACAAGGCCACCAAGGCGCGTCAGGCGCAGTCGCGGGTCAAGAAGCTCGCCAAGATGGAGCGGATCGAGGAGGGGTCCCTCAGGGCGCCCGCCGACGGCAAGGGACTCGAGTTCGCCTTCTCCTCGCCCGAGCGCTCGGGACGCGTGATCTTCGAGCTGATCGATGCGCGCATCGAGGTCGGCGCCCCGCCTCTCGTCCTGCTCGAGCACGCCGAGCTGTGGCTCGAGCGCGGCGAGCACGTCTCGCTGGTGGGACCGAACGGCACGGGCAAGACCACCGTGATCGAGACGCTGGCGGGGCGTCGCGAGCTGGCGGCGGGCAAGCTCAGCATCGGACACAACGTCAAGGTCGGCTATCTCTCCCAGCACGCCGACGAGCTCGGCGCTGGCGGCGAGGCGAACCAGAGCGTCGTGGAGGCGGCCCAGCGCGCGACGGGGCTGAGCCCGGGCAAGGCCCGAGCGCTGCTCGGGCGCTTCCTGTTCTCGGGCGAGGACGCTGAGAAGCCGCTGAGCGGGCTCTCCGGCGGCGAGCGGCGCCGGCTCTCCCTGGCGGTGCTCGTCGGATCGGACGCGCACCCGCCCAACGTGCTGATCCTCGACGAGCCGACCAACCACCTGGACATCGAGAGCCGCGAGGCGCTCGAGGACGCGCTGCGCTCCTTCACCGGGGCGATCCTGCTCGTCTCCCACGACCGCGCCCTGCTCGACGCCGTGGGCTCCCGCACGGTGGCGGTGGAGGAAGGCTCGCTGCACAGCTACGTCGGCGGCTGGCCCGAGTACGTTCGCGTGCGCGACGAGCGCAGGGCTCTCGCGGCCGGACGCCCTGGTCAGATAGCCGCGCTCGTGGTTTCACCGGTCGGCGCCGCCGGCAACGGATCCGGCTCCCTGAAGGACGGCAGCGCGCTCCGAGCCGCCGGGCATCCGGCGGGCGCGGCCCGGAGGGGCAAGCCGAAGCCCAGGGCCACGGGGCCGTCGAAGAACCGCCTGAGCGAGCAGCAGAAGGCCGAGCGGGCCGTCGAGGACGCCGAGGCGGCGCTGAGCGCGCTGGAGGGTGAGCTCGCCGATCCGGCCGCATGGGCGACGCGCTATGAGTCCGCCAAGTCCGAAGCGCGCCACACCGCCGCCAAGCGCGCGGTGGAGGATGCCTACGCGCGCCTCGAGACGCTGATCGACTGACCTACACTTCGGCCATGGAGCGGATGAAGACCGCGCGCAACGTGGCCATACTGCTGGCCATCGCCGCGGCCGTCTACTTCCTTCCGGGCGGCGGGCGGGCGGCGAGCACCTTCGAAGCGGTGCTGCTCGTGGCCTTCGGCGTCGCGGCTGCCTATCTGGGGTTGCGCTTCTACCGCGAATATCGGATCTCCCTGCACAGCCTCGGCGACCGTCGGCGGGGGCTCCTCTACGGCGGCGTCGCGGTTGGCCTGTTCGCGTACGTGGCGCGCAAGAACATGTGGCAGACCGGGCTCGGCGAGCTCGCCTGGTTCCTGCTCGTCGCGGGCGTCCTCTACGTCCTGCTCGAGGTCTACCGCCACTCGCGCTCCTACTGACTCCTCGCGCTTCCTCGCGCTCCGAGGTCGCACGCCGCCGGGATGACTGCTCGGACTTCGAGGCGCGCCCTCAGGGACGCCTCCTATCCTCGCATTGGATGTCAGCTACCGAGGCACCGAGGGGCGAGGGCGACGCGCGGGAGAGCATCGTCGACCGAAGCAGGGAGACGCTCGCTTGAGCGAGCATCCCCTTTTCGAGCAGCGACGCGCCCTCCCCGACCAGCCCGGCGTGTACCTGTTCCGAGACGCGCGCGGACGCGTCATCTACGTCGGCAAGGCCAAGTCGGTGCGCAAGCGCGTGTCCTCGCACTTCTCCAAGGGTGGGCGGGGCACGATACCCAGCAGTCCCGGGCACGCAGAGATGGTGGCGAGCGTCGATCACATCGAGTGCGTGGTGGTGGCTTCAGAGGCCGAGGCGCTGCTGGCGGAGCAGAGCTTCATCAAGCAGTATCGCCCCCGCTTCAACATTCGCCTGCGCGACGACAAGTCCTATCCGTTCATCGCGGTGTCACTCGATGAGGCATACCCGCGGGTCTACTTCACCCGCGAGCGCCACCGTGCCGGGCGGGCCTACTTCGGTCCGTATTCGAACGCCAAGCGGGTGCGAGCGACGCTCGAGGTTCTCGCCAAGGTCTTCATGTTCCGCTCCTGCACCGGACCCGAGCCGGGACGGCGCAGCGGCAGCCCGTGCCTGGACTACTACATCAAGCGCTGCGAGGCGCCGTGCGTGGGCTACGTCTCGCAGGAGGACTACCGCAAGAGCATCGACGGGGTGATCGACTTCCTCTGCGGGCGCTTCGCCGCGATCGAGCGCGACCTCGAGGCCCGGATGCGAGCGGCCGCGGCCGGCGAGGAGTTCGAGCAGGCCACCCTCGAGCGCAACCGGCTGCAGGCGGTTCGCTCGCTGCTGGAGCGCCGCCGCGTGACCGGCGAGTCGGTGGGCAGCTTCGACGCCGTCGCGATCGCCGTCGACGGCCGCGACGCCAACGCGCAGGTCTTCCAGGTTCGCGACGGGGTGCTCTCCGACAGGCAGTCGTTCTACCTGGCCAACGAGACCGAGCGCGATGTGGCGGAGGTGGCGGAGGAGTTCATGCTCCAGTACTACGGCGGACAGACCTCGATCCCGGCTCTGCTGGTGACCCAGCGCGAGCTAGACGGGCGCGCGGCGCTCGCCGACGCGCTGTCTGAGCGCCGCGGCGGCCCGGTGGAGCTGCGCGCCGCCGAGCGCGGCGAGAAGCGCCGCATCCTCGAGCTCGCCGAGCGCAACTCTCGCCTGGCGCTCGACCAGGAGCGCCTGCGCTCCGAGCGCCGCCGACAGGGCCGGGTGGAGGCCGTGGAGGGCCTGCAGCAGGCGCTCGACCTCGACGTCCCACCGATCCGCGTCGAGTGCTTCGACATCTCCAACCTGGGTGGCACCAACACGGTTGCCTCGATGGTCGTGTTCGAGGGCGGGGCACCCAAGAAGGCCGACTACAGGCGCTTCACGATCCGCACCGCCGAGGGATCCTCAGACGACTACGCGGCGATGGCCGAGGTGCTCGCGCGACGCTTCGCCCAGTGGGAGCGCCAGGCGGACATCTCGCCGCACGACCCCGCCTATGACTCGAGCTTCGCCGCGCTGCCCAACGTGGTGGTCATCGATGGCGGCAAGGGCCAGCTCGCCGCGGGCCTGGGGCCCCTGCGCGGCTTCCGCGACCGCGGTGTGGCGGTCGTCTCGCTCGCCAAGCGCATCGAGGAGATCTTCATCCCGGGGCGCCGCTCGCCGCTGGTGCTCGACCATGCCACGCCGGAGCTGCAGCTGCTGCAGCGCGTTCGCGACGAGGCGCACCGCTTCGCTGTCACCCACCACCGCATCCGGCGCGACAGGGCGATGACGAGCTCTCTGCTCGACGAGCTGCCCGGAATCGGACCGGCGCGCAAGCGGGCGCTGCTGGCGCACTTCGGCTCGCCGGACGCGATGGTGGCGGCCTCTAGAGAGGAACTCCAGTTGGTGCCCGGTCTGCCTGCGAAGGTCGGGCGAGAGCTCTACGGGCACCTCCACCGCGCCGGCTGACGCTCCCGTCCATACAGAGCTGACCGCTCGTCCGCCGCTGACGGCACAATGAGTGGACGATGGCCGTCATCAGGCCCCTGCGTCCGCTCAGAGCTGCCACCGAGCAGAGATCTGCCGGCAAGTCCGGCAAGCCGGTCATCGAGTCGCGCCTGGAGGACTTCGTGGTGATAACCGGCTTCTCCGGTGCGGGCAAGTCGACGGCGATGAACGTGTTCGAGGACGCTGGCTACTTCTGCGTCGACAACCTACCCCCGGCGATGATCCGCTCGCTGGTGGAGCTGTTCGTGCACAAGGGCTCCAAGGTCGAACGTGCGGCGGTCGTCTCGGACGTTCGCGGCGGCGTGTACTTCGAGGCGCTGCGCGCGGTCGTCGACGACCTGGACGCGCTCGGCCTGACCCACCACCTCCTGTTCCTGGAGGCGGCCGAGCAGACGCTGGTCACGCGTTACAAGGAGACCCGCCGCCGCCACCCGCTCGCGCCGGAGGGCAGCGTCGCGGCGGGCGTCGCGGCCGAGCGGGCGCTGCTCGAGCCCCTGCGCGGCCGCGCGGACCTCGTGATCGACACCACCGCGACGTCCGCGGCGACGCTGCGGGAGAAGATCGCCGAGGAGTTCCTGCCACGCGACACCGCCGGCCGGCTGTCGGTGACGTTCATGAGCTTCGGGTTCAAGCACGGCCCGCCCCGCGAGGAGGACCTGGCGATCGACGTGCGCTTCCTGGCCAACCCGCACTACGATCCGCAGCTGCGGGAGCTGACAGGGCTGGACGGTCGCGTGGTCGACTACATCGCGCGCGACGGGCGGCTGGAGGAGTTCTACGTCCGATTGCACTCGCTGCTCGACTTCCTCCTGCCGCAGTACGTCGCAGAGGGCAAGGCTCACCTCGTGGTCGCGGTCGGCTGCACGGGCGGTCGCCACCGCTCTGTCGCCATCGCGGAGCATCTCGCTGAGCGCTACCGCGAGCACGACGATCTCGAGGTCGCGGTAGCCCACCGAGACATCGACAAGCTGCCCAGAGGCTCGTGAGTGAGACCGCGCCGGAGCACGGCGATACCGCGTATGCGTAGAAAATCGGTATGCGCCGTCAGTAGATAGGCACATGCCCCGCGACGGGTCCGCTGATAGCCTCCTGCGGCACGCCGGGCGACGGAGTGGTGCTCCTTCAGTCCGGCATCGTTCATTTTCGCTTGAGGAGGCAATGAATGCCAGTACGCGTCGGAATCAACGGTTTCGGCCGGATCGGCCGCAACGTGTTCCGCGCCGCCAAGGCTCGAGCGGATGCTCTCGCAGGAGACATCGAATGGGTGGCGGTGAACGATCTGACGGACTCCCTGACGCTCGCGCACCTGCTCAAGTACGACTCGATCCTGGGTCCGTACCCCGGCACCGTCCAGGCCCGCGAGTCGGCTCTGGAGGTGGACGGAGCCGCCCTTGAGGTGCTGGCAGAGCGCGACCCCGCGGCGCTTGCGTGGGGGGATATGGGCGTCGACGTGGTGATCGAGTCGACGGGACTGTTCACCGACCGCGACAGCGCGGCCAAGCATCTCGCACAGGGCGCCAAGAAGGTGATCATCTCGGCGCCGGCCACGAATCCCGACGCGACGGTCGTGCTCGGCGTCAACTTCGACGAGGTCTACGACCGCGCCTCGCACGACGTGATCTCGAACGCCTCCTGCACCACCAACTGCCTGGCGCCGGTAGCGAAGGTGATCAACGACACCGTCGGGATCAAGCACGGCCTGATGACCACGATCCACGCCTACACGGCCGACCAGCGGCTGCAGGACCTGCCGCACAAGGACCTCCGCCGCGCGCGGGCCGCGGCGATCAACCTGATCCCCGCTTCGACGGGCGCGGCCAAGGCGATCGGGCTGGTGATACCCGAGCTGCAGGGCAAGCTGCACGGATTCGCGGTGCGCGCCCCGGTGCCGACGGGATCGGTCGTCGACCTGACCGTCGAGTGTCCGCGCGAGACGAGCGTTCAAGAGATCAATGCGGCGCTGAAGGCCGCGACCGAGAGCGGCCCGCTGCACGGCATCATGCAGTACACCGAGGACCCGATCGTCTCGAGCGACATTGTCCAATCGCCGTTCTCATCGATCGTCGACTCCCAGCTGACAGCCGTCGTGGACGGCACGATGCTCAAGGTCGTCGCCTGGTATGACAACGAGTGGGGTTACTCCAATCGGCTGGTGGACCTGGTGCAGAGGGTTCTGTGAGCGCATGACGGGAGCCGCTCCCGGCCGGCGGGTCAGGCAGACAGGCGGTCTGTCCGGGGATATCGTGAAGGAGCACGACGAGATGGGAGAGAGTCGATGAGGAGCATTGACGACCTGGACGTGCACGGCAAGCGGGTGCTTGTGAGGGTCGATTTCAACGTGCCTCTCACCGAGGACGCGGACGGCAGGCCGGTCCTCGCGGACGACACGCGGATCACCGCGGCGCTGGTGACGATCGAAGAGCTTCGCGCGCGCGGCGCTCGGCTCGTGCTCGTCTCGCATCTGGGCCGCCCCGAAGGACGGTTCGATCCGAAGCTGTCGATGGCGCCGGTCGCGCAGCGCCTGCGCGAGCTGACCGGCGCCGAGGTCGCGCTGGCGCCGGGCGTTGTCGGCGCGGAGGTCAGGGCGCTGACCGAGGAGCTTCGCGAGGGCGAGATCCTCGTGCTCGAGAACGTGCGTTTCGAGGCCGGCGAGACGAGCAACGACCCCGAGCTCGCGCACGCCCTCGCAGAACTGGCCGATATCTACGTCAACGACGCTTTCGGGGTGGCTCACCGAGCGCACGCGAGCACCGAGGGCGTCGCGCATCTGCTGCCGAGCGCGGCCGGCCGGCTGCTCGAAGGCGAGGTCAGGACGCTCAGCGGGATCCTGGAGAGCCCCGCCCACCCGCTTGTGGCGATCGTCGGGGGAGCCAAGGTCGCGGACAAGATCGCCGTGATCGACCGCTTCATGGAGCTCGCCGAGGTGGTGATCATCGGCGGAGCGATGTGCTTCCCGTTCCTTTGTGCGCAGGGGCACGCGGTCGGAGAGTCGCTGTGCTGCGAGGAGGACACCGAGCATGCTCGCCGGGTGCTCGCGCAGGCTGCGAATCCCCACCACGCCAGCATCGAGCTGCCTGTCGACCTGGTGATCGGCGACCGGCTGAGCGAGGACGCGGAGCATCGTGTGCTCGACGGGGTGGAGGTGCCGCAGGGATGGATGGGCCTGGACATCGGGCCCGCGACCGCCCAGCGCTACGGTCGCGAGATCGCGCGCGCTGGCACGGTCTTCTGGAACGGGCCGATGGGCGCTTTCGAGCTCGAGCCGTTCGCGGCGGGGACACGTGCGGTCGCCGAAGCGGTCGCGCAGGCCAAGGGCCTGACCGTGGTCGGCGGCGGCGACTCGGCCGCCGCGCTCGCCCGTTTCGGGTTGGAGGACACGGTGGACCACCTCTCCACGGGCGGGGGCGCGACGCTGGAGCTCGTCGAGGGGAGGACCCTTCCGGGAGTCCAGGCGCTCGAAGGCGCCGGAGTGGCAGGGGGGGTGTGACCCTGATCCGGCGTACCCCGCTGATCGCGGGCAACTGGAAGATGTACAAGACCGAGGAGCAGGCCGAGGACTACATCCAGGCGCTGCTCCCGCGCGTCTCGGCGACCGCCGGCGTGGACGTGGCGCTCTGCGTCCCGTTCACCGACCTGCGCGCGATGATCGACAGCGCGCGGGGCTCCCGCGTGGAGGTCTACGCACAGAACATGCACGAGGAGCCGGAGGGCGCGTTCACCGGCGAGGTCTCAGCGCCGATGCTGCGCGAGCTGGACGTGCGCGGCGTGGTGCTCGGGCACTCCGAGCGGCGAGGGATGTTCGGAGAGACCGACAAGGCGCTCGCGCTGAAGGTTCCCGCGGCGCTCGCCGCCGGGCTGGCGCCGATCCTCTGCGTCGGGGAGACCGAGCAGGAGCGCGACAACGACGACACCGACCGCAAGCTGCGCCAGCAGATCAAGGAGGACCTCGCGGCCGTTCCGGGCGAGCGCCTAGCGGACGTCGTGATCGCATACGAGCCGATCTGGGCGATCGGCACGGGCAGGGTGGCGACGCCCGAACAGGCACAGGAGGCAATCGCGTTCATACGCGCGCTCGTCGCCGACCGCGACGAGCATGCCGCCGAGCGGGTGAGGATCCTCTACGGCGGTTCGGTCAAGCCCGAGAACGCCGCCGAGCTGCTCGCTCTCACCGACGTGGACGGCGCGCTCGTCGGCGGCGCCTCGCTGGAGGCCGAGCCGTTCGCCGCGATCGTGGCCGCCGCGGCACGGCCGTCGACGACCGCGACCGGGCCGTCGCCGACGCGATGAGCGTTCCGTCTGGCCCCACGAGCCTGCCGGCTCCGTGCGCCTGTCTGATCGTGCTCGACGGCTGGGGACTCGCTGAGCCGGGGCCCGGAAACGCGGTGTCGCTCGCGCGGACGCCGGTGTTCGACGCGCTCTGGCAGGCCTATCCGCATACGACCCTCACGGCCTGCGGGCGTGCCGTGGGGCTGCCCGAGGGACAGATGGGAAACAGCGAGGTCGGGCATCTCAACCTCGGGGCTGGGGCGGTCGTGCGCCAGGACCTCGTGCGGATCGACGACGCGATCGCCGATACGTCGCTCGCCCAGAGCGACGTCCTGCGCACGGCGTTTGACGCCGCCGAGCGCGTGCACCTGCTCGGGTTGGTCTCAGACGGGGGGGTGCATTCCTCGCTCGAGCATCTGCGAGCGCTCATCGGACTGGGGCGGTCCCTGGCGGTCAAGGACCTGGTCGTGCACGCGTTCACGGACGGCCGCGACACACTCCCCCATGCGGGAGCGGGGTTCCTCTCCGAACTCGAGCGCACGCCCGGGGCACGCGTCGGCTCGGTGGTGGGCCGCTACTGGGCGATGGACCGCGACCGGCGCTGGGATCGCACGCAGCGGGCCTACGACATGCTCGTGGCCGGCCGGGCGCCCTATCACGCAGACAGCGGCGGGCAGGCCGTGGCCGAGGCCTACAGACGGGGGGAGACGGACGAGTTCATCGAGCCGACCCTCGTCGGGGACGACGCGCGCATAGGACCGGCGGACAGCGTCATCTGCTTCAACTTCCGCCCGGACCGCATGCGCCAGCTGACCCGCGCCCTGGCCGAGCCCGGGTTCGGCGAGAGCGAGGAGGATCTTCCGGGCTGGAGCGGCCGCGGTGGCGCCGCCGCGATCGCGCGCTACGCGACGCTCACGCGCTATGAGGAGGACTGGTCCTACCCGGTCGTGTTCTCGCCGGAGCGTCCCGCGACGACCCTCTCGCTGGTGCTCGCCCAGGCGGGGGCATCCCAGCTGCACGTGGCAGAGACGGAGAAGTACCCGCACGTGACGTACTTCTTCAACGGCGGAGACGAGGCGCCGCTGCACGGCGAGCGGCGCGAGATGGTGGCCTCTCCGCGGGATGTCCCGACGTACGACCACAAGCCGCAGATGAGCGCCCGCGAGTCGGCCGCGGCGTTCGTGGGCGCGTGGCGCGAGGATCGCCCACGCTTCGGGATCATCAACTTCGCCAACGCCGACATGGTCGGGCACACCGGTGTCATAGATGCGGCCGTGACGGCGATAGAGACCGTCGACGAGTGCCTGGGGGAGGTGGTCACGGCGGTGCACGAGGGCGGCGGTGTGTGTGTGGTGACGGCCGACCACGGTAACGCCGACCACATGCTCGAGCCGGACGGCAGCCCGAACACGGCTCACTCGATGAACCCGGTGCCTTTGATCCTCACGAGCCGGGGTGCCGATCTCAGGACGGGCGACGGCGTCCTCGCGGACGTTGCGCCGACGGTCCTTCAGGCGCTGGGGATCGAGCAGCCGGCCGCGATGACCGGTCGGTCGCTGATAGACGGCCGCTAGATTGTCCGCAGGATCGCATGCGGATCCACCGCGCGTCCCGTCCTTGTGAAGGAGGAGGAGTGGTGCCAGGGGAGCTTAACCGGGAGGGGGCGAGGCGCTCGCGCGGACTGCTCGCGGCGTTCTTCATGGCCGCCGGGGTGAACCACTTCGTCAAGCCTCGCCCCTACGAAAGGATCGTCCCTCCGCTCCTTGAGGGCGACGCGAAGCGGCTGGTCCTGATCAGCGGCATGGCCGAGCTGGCGGGGGGCCTAGGCGTGCTGTTCCCCGCGACGCGCCGCCTGTCCAGGGCGGGCCTGGTCGCGTTGCTCGCGGCGGTGTTCCCCGCGAACCTGTACATGGCGCAGGCGCCCGAACGTTTCAGCAAGATCCCCCGCTGGGCGCTGTACGCGCGTCTGGGGCTGCAGCCGCTGATGATGCGGTGGGCGTGGAGGGCTACGCGGCGATGACGGATCTCTTCCCCGGCAGGCACCGCGACGCTGCTATGTTCGCTTGAGAAGATCTTTAGGTTCGGATCGCCATGTCGAGTGCAATCGCCGTCAAGATTTCCCCCGCCGAGCAGGAGGCCCTCACGTTTGGGGAGCTGCGCGCCTGGCGCGGGCTGCTCAGGGCGCACGCGTGTCTGGCCAAACGGTTGGACGCCCAGCTGGAGCAGGCGCACAGCTTGCCGATGAGCTCCTATGAGGTGCTCCACCACCTACAGGACGCGAGCGGTGCGCGGATGCGTATGTGCGACCTCGCCGAGCAGGCGCAGCTCTCTCGCAGCGGCCTGACGCGGATGGTCGATCGTCTGGAGCGCGAGGGGCTGCTCGAGCGCTGCTCCTGTGAACACGATGCTCGCGGCTCCTACGCGTGTCTGACCGACGCGGGGCATGAACGTCTGGAGGAAGCGCGCGTGACGCACCTGGCGGTCGTCCGGGAGCATTTCTTCTCGCGCTTTTCCGAGGTCGAGCTGAGCACGCTCGCGGACATGTGGGAGCGCATCGCTCCGTGCAGCGCCTGCTGAGGCGGACCTGACCCTGGCGGGGGATCACAGGGTGCGGCGGCGGTGGCGAAGGTGCAGCAACAGACCGCCGCCGAGCGCGATCAGCACGGCGGCGAGACCGAAGAGGCCGAACGTTTCGATGGCGTTGCCCGCCGAGCGGCCAAGGTAGTAGGCGATCAGGCCGATGGCGGTCGCCCAGGTGACTCCGCCGAGCGCGTTCCACAGCACGAACGAGCGCCAGTGCATGTGTGTGGCGCCCGCCAGCCAGGACGCCCACACGCGCAGAGCGAGGATGAAGCGGCCGAAGAACACGGCCTTGGGACCGTGACGTTCGAAGAACGGCTGGCCGCTCGCGAGCACCTGAAGGCGCTGGCGGTGGAACAGGCCGGGTCGCTCGAGCAGCCAGCGTCCGCCCTTGCGCCCGATCACGTAGCCGATGTTGTCGCCCACGATCGCGCCGGCGGCGGCCAGTGCGATGACGAGCTCGAGTTTGAGTTTGCCCTGGCTGGCCAGGACGGCCGCGGTGATGAGGCCCGTCTCGCCCGGAACGGGCAGGCCTCCGGACTCGCTCATCACGATCACGAAGAGCAGCGGATAGCCAAATACCTGGACCAGATGTTTGACGTCGAGGATGGCGGCGAGCATGGGTTTGAGCTCCTAGGATGCCGCAGTCCGGTGTTTCAGCCCTGCGGATGCCCGCCGGGAACGCCCCGGATGCTCGCGTGGTCGGAAACCCGGGCCGTCTACTGGGTGTTTTCCGAGACGAGCTTCTTGAGGGCGTAGGTGGCCTGCTGGACGTCCTGGTAGACGACGTTGCGCAGCACGACCTTGGTCGGCGCCGGGGCGGTGATCACGACGACGGCGACGACCACCAGGGAGAGCGCTAGGAGCGCGAGCACGGCGCCGAGCAGGCGACTGTTCCCGTGCCGGGCGGATGCGGTCGAGGAGCTCGCCGCCTGGACGGGGGGCGTCTTGGCCCTGGAAGGTCCAGGCCGGGGCCGTCGAGCGACCACCGCGCCCCTGGGCGCGCTCGATGGTCGGCCGGTCGCGAGCACGCTCGTCGCCTGGGTGGCGGGCGTGGCGCGAGCCGGCGCGCGGCGCTCGGCGGGCGCGACGCCCTTGGCGCCGTCGCTGAGCGCCCGGCGCATCTCGCGTGCCGTGGCGTAGCGATCGCGCGGGTCGAGCGCCAGCGCGACGGCGACGGCGTCTGCCAGCTCGGGGTTGACGGTCGCGACGAGCGTGTCCAGCGTGGGCGGCTGCTCCTGCTGTTGCTTGAGCGCCAGCTCGGTGAGCGAGGTCGCCTCATAGGGCAGGCGTCCCGAGATGAGCTGGTAGGTGACGACGCCGAGCGCGTACAGATCCGCGCTCGGACCCGCCTCCTCGCCGCGGGCCTGCTCGGGCGCGAGATAGGCGGCGGTGCCGAGCACAGAGCCGATCTGGGTGATGCTCGACTGCTCGGTCGCCTTGGCGATCCCGAAGTCGGCGAGCTTGACCTCGCCTTCGCGCGCGCGGAGCAGATTGCCGGGCTTGACGTCGCGATGCACGACACCGTGGCGATGGGCGTAGTGGAGTCCCTCACAGGCCTGTTCGATGATCGAGAGGGCCTCCGCGAGCTCGACCCAGCCGTCGTCGCGGAGGATCTCCGCGCAGGACGCACCTTCGATGTACTCCATCACGATGAAGTACTGATCGGTGCGCTCATCGCGCCCGGAGTCGAACACCTGCACGATGTTCGGGTGCACGAGGCGCGCCGCGGCCTGCGCCTCGCGCTGGAAGCGGGACACGAAGGCGGGGTCGTCAGCGAGATGCTCGGCGAGCAGCTTGACCGCCACCCGCCGCTCCAGGCGCAGGTCCATGGCGAGGTGGACCGTCGACATTCCGCCGAAGCCCAGACGGCTCTCCAGGCGGTAGCGCCCCGCGATCTCCACTGCGGTCATTTGCCGCCTTCCTGGCCGCCAGCGCCGACTCCACCGGCGTCCGAGCCGCCTTTGCCGACCCCTGTGCCGCCGCCCTGCCCGCCGCCGGCTTCGGGCGGCGTTTCGCCGACACCCGGTGCCGGGGTGCCGCCTCCGGGGCCCGGCGTCACGGGTGTGGTGGTCGTGGGCGTGGTGGGTGTGGTGGTCGTGGGCGTGGTGGGCGTGGTCGTCGTCGCCGTCGCCGTCGTGCTGGGCGTGGTCTTGGCCGTCGTGCTCGCCACGGTGTTCTGCGCGAGCGGCTGGGCGCACAGCGCGAGCGCGCGGACGCGCAGGTTGGCGATGCCCTGGCGCAGCGTGTTGCGCAGGCCGGCGTCGATGGTCGCGGGCAACGCGGCGTAGTCCTGTTCGGTCTTGGCGATCGCTGCTTCGGTCGCGCCGCACTTGCCTTCGCCGCTCTGCGCCGCCTGCGCGACGGTTTCGAAGTCGCTCTGCAGCGGGCCGGCGTCGGCGGCGGGGATCAGGGCCTTGCCGGAGCTCCCGCAGGAGACGAGCGCAGCGGCCGCGACACCGAGCAGCCCCGCCACCAGGAGACGGAGGATCGGCGTTCGGCTCTCGCTCGGCTTGCGCGTCGCGTTCGACGGTGAGTCGTGGCGCATCGTCACTGACCGTACTCCAGCCGCTCGGCGAGCGAGTCCGGCAGGCGCGCAGCGCGGATCGCCGCTGCGGCGCCCGCGACGTCGTAGTCGGCGCGGTGGAAGGAGGCGACCATACCGTCGAGGTCGAGCAGCAGCCAGGACGCGCGCGGGTCGCCATCGCGCGGCTGCCCGACGCTCCCGGGATTGAGCAGCCACTCGCCCTCGGCCACGTCCAACTGCACCCCGTCGCGCCGCGGCTCGCCCGTCGCGAGGGCGCCCTCGTGGCGTACGAACGAGAGCGCCACGTGCGAGTGGCCGATCAGGCAGATGCGGTCATCCTGGGCGTCCAGGCACAGTTCGGCGAGCAGGGTCGAGAGGACGTACTCCCACACCGGGTCGCGGGGGCTGGCGTGGTAGAGACCCACCGACGCCTCCTGCCCCTGGGGCTTGAGGCCCTGAAGGAACGTGAGGTTCTCGCTCGTCATCACCTCCCGGGTCCATTGCGCGGCGACGCTGGCGCCGAGGGAGAACTCGTCCAGCGGTATCTCACCGGCGACGGCGAGATCGTGGTTGCCGGCGAGGCAGACCGCGGCGTGCTCGCGCGCCAGCTCCACGCATGCGTCGGGCTCGGCCCCGTATCCGACGAGGTCGCCGAGGCACCACAGCTCGGACGCTTCGCTGGCTGCGACCGCGTCGAGCGTCGCCTCGAAAGCGTGCCGGTTGGCATGGATGTCAGAGATGACGGCGACCTTCATTGTTGCAGGGTACGAACACCCCTATTCTGCGGGCGTTGCACGGCTCATCCCACTGCAAGCGCACAGCCAGGCCCTCGTGCCCATAGGACGAGCGCCGGCGGGCGGTTCCTATTCCGCCTCGGGATCCGTCTCGGTCCCGCCGTACTCGGGCAGGTTCTTGATGCCCTCGCGGGTCCGCCACTTGGAGTAGTTGTCCTCCATCGCGTCGATCAACTCGCGCATGAAACGCGGCGAGAGGTTAACGCGCGAGACGACGACGCCTGGAACCTCTTCGGACTCGACCTCGTGGTCGACGCGCGCGAAGGTGACGGTGAACTCGTAGTCGGAATGGCTGACGTTCGCAAAGTTGGCGTATACGCCCCCCATGATCTCGGGGGAGAGATGGATGTTTATGTGGCGCTCGGCGCCTGGGTCTTGGTCGTTCACGCAGCTAGTATCGCAATCGCCGGACCCAGACCCATGGCACGCACGCTTTCCGACAACGACCACGCCTCGCACGGCGGTCCTGCGCGCGCGTCCGCCACACCGCTGGAGGGCCTTCGCAGGGCCGTCATCGGAGCCGCGGAGGCGCTCGCCGCAAAGCCCGTCGGCGCAATCACGCTCGAGCGTCCCAAGCGGGCCCAGTTCGGCGACTACTCCACCAACGCCGCCCTGTTGCTCGCGCCGGGCCTCGGCGTGCCTCCCCGCGAGGTCGCTGAGCGTCTCGGCGCCGCGCTGGCGGATCGTCTAGGGCCGAGCCTCGCGCGCTTCGAGGTCGCGGGGCCCGGATTCCTCAACCTGTTCGTCGCCGACTCCTGGCTGACGGGTGCGCTCGAGCAGGCGCTCGCGGCGGGCGAGGACTTCGGCGCGGGGGGCGCCGAGAAACCCGAGCGGATCCTCGTCGAATTCGTCTCGGTGAACCCCACCGGCCCGATGCACGTGGGCCATGCGCGCAACGCCGCCTACGGGGACGCGCTCGCTCGCATGCTCGAACTGCACGGCCACCGGGTGGAACGGGAGTTCTACGTCAACGACGCCGGCTCACAGGTGCGCAAGTTCGGCCAGTCGATCCAGGCGCTCGCACGAGGAGGGTCGGTGCCCGAGGACGGCTACAAGGGAGACTACGTCCTCGACCTCGCGGCGAGACTCGCAAACGCCGCGACGATGGACCCGGGCGAGCTGGGTCACGCTGCCGTGGCGATCATGGTCGAGAACATCGAGGAGTCGCTGGGCGCGTTCCGCGTCGGCAGATTCCATCGCTGGTTCTTCGAGAGCGCCCTGCACGAGGGCGATCCGAGCCCGGTCGCGCACACGCTGTCAATCCTCGAGCAGCAGGGGCACACCTACACGCACGAGGGCGCGCTGTGGCTGCGCACGACGGATTTCGGCGATGACAAGGACCGGGTCCTGGTGCGCTCGAGCGGAGAGCACACCTACTTCGCCTCGGACATCGCCTACCACCAGGACAAGCGGGAGCGTGGCTTTGAGCGCCAGATCGACGTCTGGGGCGCCGACCATCACGGCTATGTGCCGCGCATGAAGGCCGCCTATGAGGCTCTCGGCGGCGACCCGGGGGAGCTCGAGCTGCTGATCATGCAGCTCGTGCATCTCGTGCGCTCCGGAGAGCGCTCGCAAATGTCAAAGCGGGCGGGCGAATTCGTGACGCTCGAGGACCTCGTGGGAGAGATCGGCCTGGACGCGGCGCGGTGGTACCTGCTCGCGCGCTCGCACGACACCACGGTCGATCTCGACGTGGACCTCGCTCGCGAGCAGTCCAATGAGAACCCCGTCTACTACGTGCAGTATGCGCACGCACGCATCGCCTCGATGCTCGCCAGGGCGGGCGCCGAGCGGGTGCTCGCGGCGACTGCGGCGGTGCTCGACCCGGCGCGGGAGCCGCTCCACGCCGCCGAGCGCGCGCTGGTGGAGCAGTTGCTCGCGTTCCCGGCAGAGCTCGCCGAGGCTGTCGAGCGCCGCGCGCCGCACCGCATCGCCGCCTACGCGCTGGAGCTGGCCCAGGGCTTCACGGCCTTCTACCGCGACTGCCGCGTGGTCGGGGCCGAGCCGGAGACGGTCGAGTCGCTGCGCATCGCGCTGTGCGTGGCGAGCAGGAGCACGATCGCGCGCTGTCTGGCCCTGCTCGGCGTCGACGCGCCTGAGCACATGTAGGCGGACGCTCAGTCGAACCGGGACAGATCGGACTCGAGCCTGGCGGCGTCCGCGGCGCCAAGGCGGCTCTCAGGCGCAGCGCTGAGAGCCTGAGCCCGGGCGCTGCGCCGCCAGCGGGGAAGGAGTACGGCGAGCAGGCCCAGCACGGCGAGCAGGGCGGCGAGGGGAACGAGATAGGCGGCCAGGTCGAAGCCGTGCGCGCCTGGAAGCCCGAGCACGGCCGGGCCGTACTGGCCGACGAGCGCCTGCTTGATTTCCGCTTCGTCCTCGCCCTGGTTGATCAGACCCTGAATGAACGCCCGCTCGCGGTCCGCCTGCGTGGACTGCGCGACGTTCAACGGGATTTTGCAGGTCACGCACATGACCTGGCGCTCGATCGTCGGCAGGGTGGTGCGCGGAGCGGCGCCCGACGCAGCCGCCGGCGCGGCGGGCGCGCCGATCGCGCCCAAGGCCACGAGCAGGCCGAGCGCAACGAGTCGCGATAGCGCGGCGGAGCGTCTCACGAGCGTTCCGCGAGCGCGACGGCGTTCTTCAGGAATGGTTCTCCGATCTCACCTCTGGAGAGCGCCACGATCCGCCCCTGGCGGTCGACGGTGAAGCTCTCGGGCAGCTGGTTGGTGCCGTAGGCGTGCGCGAAAGTCCCGACGTTGTCGCGCAGGTTGGGGTAGGTCAGGTGATAGCGTCGCACGAAGCTCTGCGAGTCGGGCGATGCGTCGAGGTAGGTGACGCCGAGCACCGTGCCGCCGTGGCGTTCCAGGCGGCGCTGGAAACGCTCGAGCAGCGGGGCCTCGACCTGGCAGGGCTCGCACCACGAGGCCCAGAAGTTCAACACGACGACCCTGCCCTTGAGCGAGACCAGCGAGCTCTCGCCGTGGCCGCCGAGAACCGGCAGCGACCGGGCGGCTTCAGGAGCGCTGGGATGCCGTCCGCGCGCCACGAGCTCGTCGAGCGAGCGGTTGACCGACTGTGCCGTGACGCCGTAGATCAGCAGCGCGATCAGGCATGCGCCGGCCAGCGTGGCGAGGATCGGCAGGGCGCGGCGTCTCACGGGCATCAAGACTAGACGGCGGCCGCGTAGTATCTGCACCTGCGCGGCGGTAGCTCAGTTGGTAGAGCGCAAGCTTCCCAAGACTGACGCCACTAGAGCGAGAGCCCCCGGAACCCCTAGAGCTTCCGGGGGTTTCGTGCTGTTGGGCACCGGATCGCCACGACGCTAGACGACGCTATCCGACGCTGTTGGGGCACAGATTCGGGCACAAGCTCGGGGCTCGAAAGGGCGTCCAGAGGCAATACCGTCGACTTGCGGGCCGCGCACCCCAGCCGGCACGCTGCTGCTTGGCGTGGAGGCTGTTTCGCAAACCCCCGGTCCGTCCGCCGCCGTTAAGACACTTCTGGGCATGGCTCAGAACTTCATCGAGTGTGACCGTGAGCAGTTGCTGTTGATGTCGCCGTCGCTGCGCGAGTGGCTGCCGGAGAACCATCTGGCGTGGTTCGTGATCGCCGCCGAGGTCACGGTCGACTCACCAGACTTCGGGCATCTCGAGCCGATCGTCGACGCCGCCCGCAGCGAGCTTGAGGACGCCGGTGTGAGTGAGACGCCGGGGGTGCTGCTCGCCGACGCCGGCTACTGGCACAAGGAGCAGATGGAGAACGTCATCAACCACGGGATCCAGGTGCTTATCCCACCCGACGCCGGCAAGCGCAAAGGCTCTCGTCCGGGATGGGATGGCGGCGCCTATGCGCACATGCGCCGCGTGCTCTCCACCGAGCTCGGAGGTGCGCTCTACCGAAAACGCCAGGCGATGATCGAGCCGGTGTTCGGACACACGAAGTTCAACCGTCGCATCGATCGCTTTCAACGCCGAGGAAGATCCGCTGCACGCTCGGAATGGCGCCTAATCACCGCCACCCACAACCTGCTGAAGCTCCACAGGCACCAGATAGCAGCCGCCGGGGCCTGAGAGGACCCGGAAGGTCACTCCGGGTCGACCCGCTGCCCTGTGCCGCAGACCACCAAGCCTGCTGACGGCGCGAAACGCACCACGAACGCCCGCGCACATCTCCGCCGCAACCTTTGTGAAACAGCCTCATCGGTGAGCAGGCGTGTCGCTCAGCGACGCCAGCCGCGGATAGCGGCCTGTCAGAGCACAACTTCTAGCGACTGATCCGGCCCGGTAGTCGCGTGCGGCACACGAAGTGCTGGGCACTGCCGGGCGTCCGCTGCACTTCGAGCCGGCCCTACACCACCGCGTTGATCTCCACCGCTTCTTCGTCCGGTGTTCAAGTCGAATCCGGCCGCCTCATCACGGTGGGACGGAAGCCTTGGCGGGGGCGACGCTGTCGCGGGTCGCGCAATGCACTAGCGCGACGAGGGTCGGTGGTTACGCCCAGTGCTCGTCCGAACGGCCAGCCCATTAATTCGGGCGCTGCGCTATCGGAACCCGCGCGAAACGCAGCGTTGAGTTCGATGCGGGCGCTGATCGAATCGGTTACGTTCAAGCAGTACGCCCGCGGGGTCGATGAGTTCGGATGCGGAGCTATCCCCGGAGGATCGGGATCGTGGGCGGTAGGCGTCTTGCTCTTCGCCGGGCGGACGTGATGCGTAGTCCGGCGCGCCTGAAGCTGCTGGTGAAGAACAGCCGAACCCGGCTCTCGGCTGCGACTGCGTCAGGGTCGCAGCGGAGCGACGCGATCTTGCTGATGCGTGCGATCGCCTACCTTCAGCTCGTGGGCGCCGGTATGGCCCTTGTGTGGCTGCTGCTGCCGTCGGTCGGTGCAGTGGATCAGCGGGGGATGATCATCGTTGCGCTTGTCGCGGCTGTCTTCGCGGCGACGCTGCTGTGTACACCGGTTCGCATCTCGTCACGGTGGTTGACGCCGGTCGCATTGATCAGCACGATCTTGCTCGGCGGCTACACGCTCTATGGCGGAGATACCGCAATCGCATTTGCCCTGCTGTACGTGGTCGCCGCAGGCCCCACGGTCTGGTTCTTGTCCGGCTTTCGGACGATGGTGCAGATCGGATGGATGGTGGGTATCTACGCGCTGGCGCTGTGGTTTTCTCGCTCCCCCGGTGAACCCGCTTGGCCGCAACCGTCAGGTCGGGACTTCGATGTCCTGCTGGTCGCGACGGGTGCGCTCTGTGCGTCCACGCTGCTCATCAGGGCTTTCAAGCGCCGCATCGTGGAAGGCGACGAGCGATTGGCGGCGATCGTCGAGTCCTCGCAGGATGCCATTATCGGCGCGGATTGCGACGGGGTGATCAATGTCTGGAATCCGGCGGCTGAGCGGTTGTACGGATACACGCGGGCTGAAGCGACCGGTCAGCCGGTCAGGATGTTGTTCCCGCCTGCGCGTCGCGGTGAGGAGCAGTCGGTTCTGGGCCGTGCGCTGGCGGGCGGGAAGGTCGAGCGCTATCAGACTGAGCGGGTGTGCAAGGACGGGTCCGTCGTGATTGTCTCTCTGTCGGTCTCGCCGATCCATGACCCGGTCGGCCGGGTGATCGGCGCGTCGAGCATCACCCGGGACGTGACGTCGGCAATGCGCGCGCATGAACAGCTCGCGTTGCAGGCGGAGTTGCTCGACGAGGTCGACGGGGCCGTGATGTTCCTCGACTTCTCGGGCGAGCACGCTGTGGTGTGCTACTGGAGTGAGGGCGCACAGCGCCTTTACGGCTATACGGCCGAGGAGGCGATGGGCCGCGTGCTGATGGACCTCGTGGTGCCTGCAGAGGGCCGCGAGGCAGCGCTGATGCATCGCCCCACCGTGCTCACCGGCGAGACGATCGAGGTTGAGTCCGACGTGTGCGACAAGGATGGACGGGTGTTCCCCGTTAGCTCTCGCATGCGCCCCGTGCCGCCCGGCGACGGGATTGGACCGAAAATGTACGTCGTCGTCTCGGTAGACATCAGCGCACGCCGTGAGGCTGAAGCGGCCGCCGGGCGCTATTTCGACGGCCAGCGGGAGGTTGCCGACATTGGCCGACTTGCGCTGCTAGGGGCTTCCTTGGATGAGCTGTTCGGCCGCGCGATGGATGTTACCGCGCGGGTCTTGTCGGTCGACTGCGCCGAGCTGTCCGAATGGTGCCCCGACACTCTTGACTTCGTCATCACGGCGACGGTGGGCTGGTCCGACGCGCGGAGGGGTGCGCGCATATCGGGCGACTCGCCGGCTTCAGGGCTGCTCTGCGCGATGCGCTCACAAGAGCCGTTTGTCGTCGAGGACTGGGAGCAGGTGCCGGGGGTCGTGCGTTCAAGCGAACTGGTGGCCCGTGGTGTGCGCAGCAGCGTCGGTGTGCCCGTCGGCGAGCGCGACTCTCCGCATGGAGTCCTTTCGGTCCACTACATGCAGCCTGGAGCAGCTCCCGCGGATTGCGTGCCGTTCCTGGATTCGCTCGCAAATGTCCTGGCCGACGCCATCAGGAGCCACAATGCACAGGAGCAGATCCGTCACGATTTGCTTCACGACGGGCTTACGGGGCTGCCCAACCGGACGCTGTTCCTCGACCGCGTTGAGCATGCGCTGGCTAGCAACGGTCGACGCAGTCAACCGCTGGCTGTCTTCTTCATCGATCTTGACCGTTTCAAGCTGGTCAACGACAGCCTCGGCCACGAGGGGGGGGATGAGCTGTTGCGCCTGGTAGCCATGCGGCTTGCGAGCGAGATCCGCCCGAGCGACACGCTCGCGCGCCTCGACGGCGACGAGTTCGCGGTGCTATGCGAGCAGCTTCCCTCCAAAGTGACCGCCACTCGCATTGCCGACCAGCTGATGGCCGCGGTGGAGAAACCGCTTGTACTCAACGGCGATGGTCATATGCTGAGCGCGAGCATCGGCATCGCCCTCAATACCGGCAAGTCCAGCGGCGCCGACGTCCTCCGCGACGCCGACTCGGCCATGAACCACGCCAAGACGGCCGGCGGTGGTCGAGTTGAGCTGTTCGACGAAGAGATCCGCGCGCGTGTCCTCGGCCGCGTTCGAACCGAGTCTGCTCTCCGCGCCGCGCTCGCCGCCGAGGACCAAGTCTACGTCGACTATCAACCCTTGGTGTCCCTGCGCAGTGGCCAGATCGTCGGCGCCGAGGCGCTCGCCCGCTGGCGACACCCCGACTGGGGGCCGGTATCGCCCGTGGAGTTCATCCCGGTCGCAGAGGACAGCGGCCTGATTCACCAGCTCGGAGAGCAGGTGATGCGCCGAGCAGCGCGCGAGTGTGCCGCCTGGCAGGACCATCCGGACTTCGCTGGTATCGCCGTCAACGTCTCAACAAGGCAACTCGTCGAGCCCGACGCGGTGGCGAGGCTCGTACGCGACGTGATCGCTGGGGAGGGCATCGCACCGGGCTTCCTCACGCTCGAGATGACCGAGAGCGTGCTGATCGAACAGCTTGACGAGTCGCGGAACACTCTCGCATCGCTCGGGGATCTCGGCGTGCGCCTGTCGCTAGACGACTTTGGTACGGGCTACAGCTCGCTGAGCTACCTTGCCGAACTACCGTTTGACAGCGTCAAGATCGACCAATCGCTGATCAGGAACATCTTCGACATGCCGCAGGCCGAAGTCCTCGCCGCCGCCATCATCCACGGGGTCCAGGCGCTCGGCAAACAGGTGATCGCCGAGGGCGTCGAGACGCAGGAGCAGGCCAATCGACTGCAGGCACTCGGCTGTGACATCGCCCAGGGCTTCTACTTCGCGAAGCCCATGGCACCCGGCATGCTCACCGCGCTGCTCCAGGACCAACCAAACTGGCTGCTCCCATACGCGGAACCACCGATCACCACGCAGCCACAGCGACGGCCCGCTCGCACGACCCGCCATCCGGCTCTGAACGGCCGGAAACCGAAACGCCCCTTGCCGACGTCCTGAACAGACCAAGAACAGACCGCGGCTCATAGATCGGCGCGCTATGGGTGCAGCGCCGGTTGGCTTGGCCTAACGCATCCCGGGAGCTGACCCGTCGGAACGCTTCCCAACGCCGCGGGTGCGGCGCGCGCTTCCCGAGCCGGATCACGGAGCAGTGGTACTCGGAAGGGTCATCGGTGAGGACAGTCCTCGGCGCTGGGCGACTGCTCTTGCTGGCAAGCGAGAGCCCTCACTCGTCCGTGCTCCGACGCGCCAGACGCTCGCTTCCGCCGGGGCGAAGCAGGAGTCTGGGCGCCGTCGGCGCCGGCGCTCCCAGATCGTCCAGAGCGACAGCGATGTTGGAGATGGGTCGCGTCCCGTAACTGCTGTAAATAGACCCTGGTGCTGTCGAGGTGACGGCGTAGGTTCCCTCATGTCCGGCAAAGACGATGAAGGCGGCCTACGCCGTGAGACGTACCGTATCGCCGTCGGCGGAGATCGAAGACCAGATTGACCAGTTGTTGGCTGTGGGGGTTGGCCAGAACCCGCGGGATGCGCTCTCGGAGCTTGCGAAGCTCGGGGCGCGGTTGATCATCCAGCGGGCTGTTGAGGATGAGTTCGATGCGTGGCTCGGCAGGGCGCGCTATGAGCGCCGGCCGGAGGCGCAGCGGGGGTTGCGCAACGGCGGTCGTACAAGGAGGGTGCAGACCGCTGAGGGGGAGATCCAGGTGGAGATCCCCCAGGTCCGTGAGGCGGCCGAGCCGTTCGTCTCGAAGCTGTTCCCGAGGGGGACGAAGCTGCTGCGTACCGAGCCGCTGAAGGCGTTGGTGATCGGCGTGTTCGTTGCGGTGGCCACGAGTGTGCAGAGACCGGCGTGAGCCTCTTTGAGCGCCAGAACGCGCCCCCGGAAGGAGCTGCTGTGGGCGAGGGTAGTCGGCACTGCCGCATGCAGAAGGTGCCCTGGCGGCTGTCGCCGCCATCCTGGTCGCGGCGATGAGGTCGTCGCCGCGGCGATGATCGGCCGACTGGTCCACCACGCCGAGATCCTCGCGCTGAAGGGCGACAGCTATCGCCTGCGCGACAAGGACCTCGGGCGCCCACCCGCACACGACCGAGCGGCGGCACCCGCTCCGCTACGCCCTACGCTACACGGGTGCCGCCATCACCGGCGCAGGGGGTGACTTTTCAACCGGCGAAAGGGGGGTGACTTTTCGACCGGCCTTGACACCGGCCGGCTAAGACGGAAACTTTCGTCGATAGCTGCGGCTCCTCCTTGAGCGCCTCTCGGGTCTGTCGATGCAGAGCACGTGAACACGACGTTTACGCCGCCGTATCCACGCGAAGCTCTCGCACCGCTGCGCCCCGTCCCCGATAGGGCAGGCGACCAAGACGACGGTGGTCATCTCGCCGAGGCGCAACCCCATGGCACCGGCTGGCTGGCCGCTGGCCCGAGCTGGCTTTGCCGGGACGAGTCCACGCGGCGTCGGATGCTCGACATGGAGCGCCACATGCGCCCGGCCCGAGCGGCGCTGTTCGCCATGCTCGCGGCGACGCTCGTTGTGCTCGGCCCGTGGATCGGATGGTGGCCGCTCGCTCCGCTTGGAGTTGGGGTCGCGGGCTTCTTGATCGCCGACCGGGTGATGCCGAAAAGCAGTCGCCCGGAGTACTGCATCATGGCGGCCTGGGCCGTTGCGCAGCTGATGATCGGCATGTCGGTCGTGTTCACCGGCGGGCCGCGCAGCCTCTTTCTGCCCTGGCTAGCGATTCCGGCCGCCACCCTCAGCGCGCGCTTCAACACGCGTGGCGTTATCGCGGGCGTGGTATGGACGGTCGCGATCATGATCGCCGCAAGCGTCGGCGTAAATCCAACGGTAATCGCAGACAGTCCCCAGCGCTTGCTGGTTCCGTTGACGCTGCTGGTAGGCGTGACGCTGCTCACCACGGCACTGATGCACTCCGATGTCAAGCACCGTGCGGCGGCAACGATCGATCCGCTCACCGGGCTCTTCAATCGTCAATCCCTCACGCTTCGCGCCGCTGAGCTCATCGAGCAGGCACGAGTAACACAGACGCCGATGGCGTTGATGATCGGCGACCTGGACCACTTCAAGGAAGTCAACGATCGCCACGGGCACCTCGTCGGCGACGACGTGCTGCGCGAGATCGCCAACATCCTGCGTACCACCCTGCGAACGTTCGACTACATCTACCGCTACGGCGGCGAGGAGTTCGTGATCCTCCTGCCGGGAACCGGAGAGGCCACCGCGGTCGCTACCGCCAAGCGCCTGCGCGCGGCGGTGGCAGGCTCACAACCGGCTGGTCTCGATATGACAATGTCCTTCGGCGTCAGCGTGAGCAACTGCCAAGAGACGACGCTCGACGACCTGCTGGTCGCGGCCGACCGCGCTCTGTACGATGCCAAGGCCGATGGCCGCGATCGCGTGCGCGTCGGCCATGCACTTGAGGCGATCCCGCTCAAAACTCCTTAGGCGTCGCTTGCCGCCCGTGGATGCCGTCCGCGCGCAGCGACGGCCGCGGCCATCGGCCTCGACCCCACCCGCCGCATATTGCCGCGATTATGGAGGAGCGAGCGCGAACAGCGGACCACTCCACACGCGCGCTTGGGACGACGAGCGAGCCCTTCGGCTGAGGGTAGATTCACGCCTGCTTGCGCGACAGCCACCACCAAGAGCGGAAGCGGGGTCCGGCCGGAAGTCAACGGCATTGGCTCTAGCGCAGTTTGCCCGCTGCGGTGCGCGATATGCCGGCGTGCCGGGCGACGTGTGCGGCTCTCATTCCCTGCTTGAGCGCCTGCTTGACGACCGCTCGCCGTGCTTTCAGCGCCTCGTCATAGGGACCGCGTGTCTGCTCGACGGCGCGCCGCGCCGCGTCTAGCTGCTCATTCGTGACGGTCATTCGAGTTCCCTTCGGTTGGTAGATCCAGGCAACTACAGGACCGCGCGCCGATCCGTGAGCACGCGCGCGGCCGGTGAGATCATCGGCTGTCTGTTCGATCGTCGGTGTCCATGAACGTCTCTCCTGCGAGCTGCGTATCTGGCTCGAACAGCCGCATACGGTCGCTCTGCGGCGCCAGGTCGTGAAGGTGGCCGTCTAGGTCAAGCTGCTGCGCTAGGCGGCGTGACGCGGGCGCGTCGGCCACCTGCGCCTCGGCGTGTGTGAGTGTTTGATCGACCATCATGCGGCCCGCCTACTCGCCGATGCCATCTCGGGCCGGTGGCGCTCATGCTCTGGGCAATAGCGGCCGGACGTGAACTTGTGGCAGTCGTTGACTTCGCAACGCCGCGACTGTCCGCCGTGGTGTTCGAGCTCCCGCATCGCCGCGTTGTAGGTGTCGAGCCCACGGTTCGCCGTCAGTCTGCGCGATGTCGAACACCGGCACCGCACGGAAGAACGGCACGCGCTCGACCTCGCCCAGGGTCGAGCTGTTGCCGGCGCTCGCACGCGAGCTGGCGGCGCACAGGGCGAACACCGGCACGCTGACGAACGTGCGGAGCCTCGCCGCCCACAGGTCACGCACCACCACGCCGATCGTGAGCGCGCATCCCGACGGGCGCGTGTTCGCAACCTCGACGGGCCGGGCGATGAACCCGAGCAACATCCGCAACCGTGTGCTGAGCCCGGCGGTCGAGCGGGCAGGCAAGCAGCTCGTCAAAGCGGGGCTCGTTCCGTTGCCGGAAGGGCTGACACCGCACAAGCTCAGGCACACCTACACGGGCCTGCTTGCGGCGCTCGGCACGGACCCCGGAGCGATGATGGACCTGCTCGGCCACACGGACCCCGGATTCACGCTCCGCGTGTATCGTCATTCCATGCGCCGCGACCCGGAGTCCAGGGACCAGCTTCGCGCCCTAGTCGGCGTGGAGATTCCGGGCACTAACGAGGTTTCGGGCACAAACTCGGGCACAAACGGGCAAAACGAGCGCGTCACTAGCGCGGTAGGGAGCAACGGCAGGTAGCGAAAGTAGTGATTTAGCAGGGGTTTCCCTGCATCGTGCGGCGGTAGCTCAGTTGGTAGAGCGCAAGCTTCCCAAGCTTGAGGTCGCGGGTTCGACCCCCGTCCGCCGCTTGGAGCGCGATCCCCCGCGCGAGCCGTCGGCGCGACGTGGCCGGGAAGACGATCCTCCCGGAAGGAAAGCAGCGGCACGGAGTCCTGGAAGTCAAGCATTCTCTGTGAGACGGTCGCCCACCTTCTCTTTCCCTGACCCAAGGAGACGCCGTATGCGCTCAGCGTTGAAAGTTCTCGTCCCTGCGCTTGCCACATCACTCGCGCTGGCAGCCTGCGGGAGCAGCTCCAGCGGCTCGCAATCGTCCAATGCATCGCCCGCCACCAACGCTGGGGCCTCCAGCAGCGCAAGCCCGGTCGTGAAGAGCGCATCGAACGCGACGCTGGGCGCCACGGTGCTCGTCGACAGCCAAGGCATGACCCTCTACAGCCTCAGCGCCGAGCGGAACGGGAAATTCATCTGCACGAGCTCCGCGTGCACGCAGGTATGGCACCCTCTGACCGCCTCAACTGAAACACCGAGCGGCAGCGTGGGCTCCCTCGGGACGGTCAAACGTCCGGACGGCACCGAGCAGGTGACATACAAGGGCATGCCGCTCTACACGTTCGCACAGGACCAGACAGCCGGGGATGCAAAGGGACAGGGCTTCAAAGACGTTGGCACCTGGACTGCGGTCACCGTGAGCGCCACGAGCGGAGCCGCTTCGACTCCCGCATCGACGCCCGCTGAATCGTCGCCGCCGAGCTCAGGTGGCGCCAGCAAGTACGGCTACTAGAGGAGCTAGCTTCCCCCCGGGGAGGGAGCGATCTCTCCCCGGCCGGCGACCTGTAGGTCGCTCGGGAGGGCCAGCGCGACGGCGCGTCAGGCGCCGCCGTAGGAGGCCGGCGCGGGGGGATCTTCGCGCGTGGCTGCGAGCAGCCCGAGCAGCTGTCTTGCGGAGGTACCGCCCAGCACGCGCAGGCGATGCAGGCGGTAGGGGTCGTCGGTGTTGTGCGCCCAACCCGGGATGACGGTCGTCGACCCCGCGTATCCGGCGGCCTTCACCGCAGCGATCACGGTGGCGTCGTAGTGACCGGAGGGGTAGCAGAACCAGTTCACGGGGACGTGGTAGCGCTGCTGAATCGCCGTGCGCGCGACGGCGACCTCGTAGTGCAACTGTTGGGCGTCGAGCCTGATCAGGTCGGCGTGGCTGAATCCCTGCGTGTCGAGCTCCCAGCCGGCGGCCACGAGGCCGCGTATCTGCTGCTGTCCGAGCCCGCCCTGCGAAGGCGGCAGGCCGCTCAGCTGCATGTTCTCGTCGGCGACCCAGCCGAGCCGCTGCAGCACCGGCAGCGCCTGCGTGTACTGCGACTGGTAGCCGTTGTCGAAGGTCAGCACGACCGGCTTGCCCGGCCCCAGCGATGCCCCGCTGCGCCAGTTGGCCTCGACCTGATCGAGCGTCACCGCGCGCCAGCCGGCTTGCTTCAGCGCGAGCATCTGTTCGGCGAACTCCGCCGGCGCCACGTACAGGCCGGGGAACGGGGCGCCGCTCGGCGGCGCGGCGATCACGTGGTACATGAGGATCGGGACCGGCTCGGTCCCCGGGCGGCCGCCCGCCGCGCTCGTGCCGGCTGTGCCCGCGGGCGATCTCGTCCCGCGCCCGTGGGCGAGCGCGGGGATGCGGGCGGAGTTTGCGTCGCGTCGGGCGCTGTGTGAACCGCCGCGCGAGCCGCCGGCCAGGATGACGACGGCTGCCACGAGCGCAGCCAACGCGACGATCAGCCCGACGGCCCGGCGCCTGCGGCGAACGGTCCGCCGCCGATCCTCACGCCGGGCGTGTAGAGCGTCGATGTCCATCGTCAGTCGCCGCTCAGGCTCGCAGGCAGCTGCTGGCCGGCGGGCGGCGGGTCGTCCATCAGCAGCTGGGGAACCGTGACGAGGTGATAGCCACGCGCGCGTAGGCCGCCGACGATCGCCGGCAGCGCGGCGATCGTCTCCGAGCGCGCGCCACCCGCGTCGTGCATCAGGATGATCGCGCCGGGGCGCGCGCCGGCGAGCGCGCGTTCGACGATCACCGGGACGCCCGGCTGGCGGTAGTCGTTGGTGTCGACCGACCACAGGACCATCAGCAGGTGCAGCGCCCGCAGCAGGCGCATCGTCGTGGCGTTGAACGAGCCGTAGGGCGGGCGGAAGAGGACCGGCCTCTTTCCGCCGAGCAGTTCGACGCGGGCGATCTGTTCGAACAGCTGTTCGCGCTGATCGCGAGCTGACAGGGTGGCCAGCATGGGGTGAGTCTCGGTGTGGTCGCCGATCGCGTCGCCATCTTCGATCTCCCTCACGGTCGACGCGCTGAAGTAGCGCAGCATCTTGCCGATCACAAAGAAGGTCGCGTGGACGTGGAGACGCTCGAGGACGCTCAACACCTGCGGCGTGTACGGCCCGGGGCCGTCGTCGAAGGTCAGCGCGACCTCGCGCCCGCGGGTCCCGCCTTCCCTGACGAACGGGGTGTAGGAGAGCACCGAGCGCACCGCCGCGCTCTGGTCGTGTTCGTTGCCGGTCGGCGAACGTGTGAGCGCGACGTGTCCGGCGCCACGCACAACCGGGGGGGTCGCGGCACGCCCGTGGTTCGTTGCCGACAGCTCGGCCGCCAGAACGGCGAGAAGGACCACGAGCACGGCGCCGGCCGCACCTCTGCGGCGGCGGATCTGCATGCGGCGCGACTGCTCGGGCGGGCCGGGCGGGGGGACGTCCATGGGGATCAGGGCCGGCGCGTTGCGAGCTCTGCGCTCGTCCTCGAAATCCCAGTGCCAGCGGCGGGGCATGGCCCAGATGCTAGACGTCGCCCTGGCGGTGGATCCGGCGCGGCGTGAGGAGGAGTCGCTGTGGGTAGGACGTCAATGCAGCGGCGTGACCGGCCCGCGGGCGGCGATGGTCACCGGCGTGCCGACGGGCAGCGCCTGCTCGCCGTGCACCCTCGCGAGTAGCACTTCGCCGCCGTTCGGCTGCTCCGTGCGGATGTGCAGGAGCGCGTCGTGGCCGTAGTAGCGGCATTGCTCCACGCGGCCGCCGAGCCCGGCGCGGAGACCGTCCGCGCCCTCGGTCCGAGGGCGAACGTCGAGCTGCTCAGGACGCACCATCACGACGCCCGCCCCGTAGCCGACCGCCCCCTGCTCGACGCGCAGCGCGAGCGCGCCGAGCGGCGTTCGTGCAGTGCCGTCCTTGAAGTCGGCGTCGATCAGGTTGACCGCGCCCAGGAAGCGTGCCAACCGCTCGTCGGTGGGCCGCTCGTACAGATCGGCGGGCGCTCCCTGCTGGACGATCACCCCGTCGCGCAGCACGGCGACGTCGTCGGCGAGCGACAGGGCCTCCTCCTGGTCGTGGGTGACGAGCACCGTCGTCACGCCCTGCGCGCTGAGCAGCGAGTGAACCTCCTCGCGCACCCGCGTGCGCAGCGAGGCGTCGAGCGATGAGAACGGCTCGTCGAGCAGCAGCGCGTGCGGCCGGCGGGCGAGCGCCCGGGCGAGCGCCACACGCTGCTGCTCGCCGCCGGAGAGCTCGTTCGGCAGGCTCCTGGCGAGGGGGGCGATCCCGACCATCTCGAGCAGCTCGTCCACCGCGTGGCCGCGACGCTCGCGCCGGGAGAGCCCGAAGCCCACGTTCGCCTCCACGGTCAGATGCGGGAACAGGGCTCCCTCCTGAGGGACGTAGCCGACGCCGCGCTGCTCGGCGGGCAGGAATGTGTGCGCGTCCTCGAGCACCCGGCGCGCGAGCGACACGCTCCCACGCTCGGCTCGCTCGAAGCCCGCTATGACCCGCAGCAGCGTGGTCTTGCCGCAGCCCGAAAGGCCGAGCACCGCCGTGAGCGACCCGGGCTGCACCTCGAGGTTCACGCCCTGGAGCACCGCTCGCTTCCCGTATCCCTTCCACAGGTCTCTCACGCTCAGACGGCTCATGTCTCCGGCCTCATTCGCGCGAGCGTGGACATGCGCCGGCTCAGCAGGTACGCGGGGACCGCCGAGATCGCGACCATCAGGGCCGCGTACGGCGCGGCGGCCCCGTAGGAGAAGTCGGTCGTGTAGCTCCAGAACTGCGTTGCCAGCGTGTTGACCCCCGTCGGTCTCAGTAGCAGCGTCGCAGTCAGCTCGGTGGCCGAGGAGATGAACACGAGCGCGAATGCCGCACCGAGCCCTGGGGCGATCAGCGGGAGCGTGACACGACGCCACACCGCCGCGGGACGGCAGCCCAGCGAGCGCCCCACCTCCTCCAGTCGGGGCGAGGCCTGGCCCATCGCCGAGCGGACACCGACGACGGCGAGCGGGAGGAACAGGATCGAATAGGCGACGATCAGCTCCAACGAGCTCTGGTAGAGCGCAAGCGCGTAGCGCACTGAGAAGGACACCAGCCCGAGTGCGATCACCAGGCCGGGGAGGGCCATCGGGAGATAGGCCAGCCGCTCTATCAGCAGCGTGACGCGGTTGCGGTGGCGCATCGCCAGCGCCGTGACCGGCACCGCGAGGGCTGTCGACACCGCGGCGGCGGCCGCGCTGAACTCGGCCGTGTGGCCCACCGCGGCGAGGATAGAGCTCGACGGCAGCGTGCTCGAGCTGCCTCGCAGCATCCAGTAGACGAGCGAGCCTATCGGTACCCCGAGCGCAAGGCCGCTCAGCGCCGTCAGACCGGCCAGCACCGGCGCCGCCCAACCGCCCAAGGACACCCGAGGCGCGATCCGTCGCACGCCCGACCCCGACCGCCAGGCTCGCCCGCGTCCGGCGAGCGCCCTCTCGCCGCCCAGCACGGCGGCGCTCACCAGCACCAGCACCAGCGACAGCGCGCACGCGCCCACCGCATCGAACCCCAGCTTGAACTCGGTGAAGATCGCCACGGTGAACGTCTGGTACTGCACGATCTCAAAGGCACCGTACTCAGCCAGCAGGCCAAGGGTCACCAGCAGGCAGCCGCCCACCACCGCCGGGCGGACCTGACGCAGCGTGACCCTCCAGAACGTCTGCCAGGAGCTCAGGCCGAGACTGCGAGCGGCCTCCTCCAGGCCCGCGTCGACGCTCGCAAGGGCGATCCTCGTCGGCAGATAGACCAGCGGATAGAGCGACAGCGTCATGATCATCACCGCGGCGAGGTATCCGTGCAGCCCGGGCTCAAGCGACACCCAGCCGAAGCCGACCACGAAGTCGGGGATGCCGAGCGGCAGCACGAGCGCCACCGCCCACAGTCGCCGCAGGGGCAGCGCTGTGCGCTCCACGCACCAGGCCGCCCCCACCCCCAGCACGGCGCAGAGGACCGTGCACGCCAGCGTCAGGCGGACGGTGTTCCACAGCAGCACGACGACGGTGTGACGCAGCAGCAGGCGTTCGACTTCGCCCCAGCCCGACTGCTGGGCCTGGATTACCAGGAAAGCGAGCGGCAGGAGGACCAGCGCGGCCGCGACCGTCGCGCCCACGGCGCTCACCAGCGGCCAGCGTCGCCTGCCCGACCAGGTGCGCGTCAGCCTGCTCGTGACCGGCTGGGCGGGTGCGAAGGTGCTCACGAGTCCGCCACCTACAGCAATCCGAGCTTCTGCTCGAGCGCGAGCGCCGCCCCGCCGTCGCCCAGCTGTGCGGGCGTCAGGGCCGCGGGCCGCAGCGCCGACAGCGCCGGCAGTCCGGCGGCTGGGCTCACGCCGGGGCGCAGCGGGTACTCGTAACTATGGCTGTGCGCGATCGTCTCCTGGCCGGTGCGGCTGATCAGGAAGGCGAGGAAGGCCTGCGCGGCGGCCTTGTGCGAGCTCGCCCTGAGCACGGCCGCTCCCGAGACGTCAACGAGATCGCCCGGGTCCCCCGGCGCGTAGTAGTGCAGGGCCGAGTGCGTCCCTCGGCTGCCGGTCTCGTCGCGCAGGCGATACCAGTAGTAGCTGTTGATCGGGCCCGCGGCGCTCTCGCCGTTGTTGACCTGGTTGACGACCGCCTCGTTGTCCGGGTAGATCCGCCCGTTGGACTGCAGTCCCCTGAGCCACCGTTCCGCCGTGGCGGTGCCGTCGAGCTTGACGATCGCGCTGAGCAGCGGCTGGAAGTCGGTCTCCGAGGGAGCGAAGCCGAGCTTGCCCTTCCACCTCGGCTCGGCGAGTTCGAGGATCGATGCGGGCAGCTGCGTGGACGCGAGCTGCGAGGGGTCATAGACGAGCGCTGACACACGCGCCGAGACGCCGACCCAGTCTCTCTGAGCGGAGCTGTCGCTGCGGCGGACACTCGCCAGGGTGGAGGCCGAGACTTCGGCGAGCAGGCCCCTCTTCGCGAGCGCTTCCAGCACGGGGGTGTTCTCTGTATAGAACACGTCCGCCGGCGAGCTTTCTCCCTCCTGCAGGATCTGGTTGCCCAGCGTGGCCTCGTCGCCGGAGCGCACGCTGACGGCGATCCCGCTCTGCTTCTCGAACGCCGCCACCAGCAGGGCCGTGGTCTGTTCGTGCTGACCGCTGTACACGGTGAGTGCAGGACCGCCGCGGGCGGCGCCGCCGCACGCGCTCAGTAGCAGCCCGGCGCACACGAGGAGCGGGCTGAGGATGGGAGGCTTGCCGCGGCTCAAATGGTAAATCCGATCTGTGCGGTCGGGATGACACGGGGACGGTAGCACAGGGGTTAGGGTTGCCTAAGCTCGCCACGAGCGCGCCGGTTCGTCGACGAATAGGTGAGAATCCACGCATGCACGTCACCGCAAAGGCCGACTACGCCGTGCGAGCCGTCGTGGAGCTGGTCAACAGCAGCCAGAGCTCGCCCCGCAAGGTGGACGAGGTCGCGCAGGCTCAGAACATCCCCGTCTCCTTCCTGGAGAACATCCTCACCCAGCTGCGCTCGTCGGGGATCGTTCGCAGCCAGCGGGGGCCGGAGGGCGGCTACTGGCTGGCTCAGCCGGCCGACGAGGTGAACCTCGCGAACATCATCCGGGCGGTCGAGGGGCCGCTGGTCGGCGTGCGCGGGCAACGCCCGGAGGAGATCGAATACGTCGGCTCGGCCGAATCGCTGCAGCAGGTCTGGATCGCGCTGCGCGCCAACCTGCGCAAAGTCCTCGAGCGCGTGACCGTGGCGGACGTCGCCGCGGGCAAGCTGCCCAAGGACGTGCTCGCGCTCACGCGCGAAGAGCAGGCCTGGCAGACGCGTTAGCGCGCGAACACGTGCGGTGCGGGCAGGCGCACCGAGAGGATCTGGCCCTCGGTGAGCTCGAGCTCGTGCGCCACCTCACGCGTGACCTGGGCCCAGACGTCTCGCCCGTCGTGCAGCTTGAGCTCGACGCGCACCTCGAAGCCCAGGTGCACGACCCGCTCGACGAGCGCCTCGGTCCCGGTGCCGTTGGACTCGGGCAGGATCTGGATGTCGTGGGGGCGCAGGAAGGCGTCTCCGAGGCGGTTGACCGGACCGACGAACGACATCACGAACTCGTTCCTCGGGCTCTCATACAGCTCGCGCGGCGCTCCCGCCTGCTCGATCCGCCCGGCGTTCATCACCACGATCTGCTCCGCTACCTCCATCGCCTCCTCCTGATCGTGGGTGACGAAGATCGTGGTGACGTGGATCTCCTCGTGCAGCCTGCGCAGCCATTCACGCAGCTCGGCGCGCACCTGGGCGTCCAGCGCGCCGAACGGCTCGTCGAGCAGCAGCACCCGTGGCTGGACTGCCAGCGCGCGCGCGAGCGCCATGCGCTGCAGCTGCCCGCCGGAGAGCTGCGAGGGGTAGCGCCCGGCCAGGCCGCTGAGCCGCACCAGCCCCAGCAGCTCCTCCACACGCGCGCGGATCTCGTCCTTCGGCCGCTTGCGCACGCTCAGGCCGAACGCGACGTTGTCGTGCACGGTCATGTGCTTGAAGGGCGCGTAGTGCTGGAAGACGAAGCCCACGCCGCGGCTGCGCGCGGGCGCGTCGGTGACGTCGTTCCCCTCGATCACCACTTCGCCGCTGTCCGGGCTCTCCAGGCCGGCGATGATCCGCAGCAGGGTCGACTTGCCGCTGCCGCTAGGTCCCAGCAGGGCCGTCAGAGCGCCGTCTGAGACCGTGATGCTGACGTCCTCGAGCGCGACGAAGTCGCCGAAGCGCTTGCTCACCTCGCGCACCTCGATCGCCATCAGAGCGCCGTCCTACGGTGGGTGCGTCTGGTCAGGAGATTCATGGCCAGCAGAGTCGCGAGCGCGAGCAGCGCGAGCACCACGGCGGCCGTGTAGGCGCCGGTGGAGTCGAAGTTCTCAAAGCGGTCCTGAACGTACAAGGGCAGCGTCTGCGTCTGGCCCTCGACGCGCCCGGACACGATGCTCACCGCGCCGAACTCGCCGAGCGCGCGCGCGGTCGTCAGCACGACCCCGTAGACGACGCCCCAGCGGATCCCGGGCAGGGTGACGCGCCAGAAGGCCTGCCACGCGCTGGCGCCGAGCGTCTCGGCCGCCTGCTCGGAGTCGACGCCGAGCTCGCGCAGCACGGGCACGGTCTCGCGCACGACGAACGGCAGGCAGACCACGGCCGTGGCGATCACCATGCCCGGGACGGAGAAGATCACCTGAATGCCCCGTGCGGCAAGCCAGTCGCCGAGCCAGCCGGTTTTGCCGTAGACCAGCACCAGCGACAGTCCGACCACGACGGGGGAGATGGCGAACGGCAGATCGATCAGCATCCCCAGCAGCGCCTTGCCCCGGAAGCGTCCCCGCTCGAGCAACAGGGCCATGCCGATCCCGAAGACCGTGTTCAGCGGCACCGCGATCGCCACGATCTCGAGCGACAGCCAGAAGGCGTGCTGGGCATTCGGAGCGCTCACCGCGCTCCACACGGGAGCGACGCCGTGCTCGAACGTTCGGTAGAAGATCATCAGGACCGGCGCCAACAGCAGCAGCGCCAGATACGCGAGGGCGATCGTGCGCGCCGCGAGCTTGCTAGAGGACATGCCTTGACCTCCTGCGCACGGCGAATCCGAGCAGCCCCAGCACGAGCAGCGCCGCGAGCAGCAGGAGCACGGACACGGCGGCGGCCGCCGCGAGGTTTTCGTTCTGGATCTGCCCGAAGATGTAGACCGAGCCGGCCTCGGTCTTGAACGGCAGATTCCCGGTGATCAGCACCAGCGAGCCGAACTCGCCGACCGCTCGCGCGAAGCTGAGCGCCACGCCCGAGATGATCGCCGGCGCGAGCGTCGGCAGGACGATGCGGCGCAGCACCGTCAGCGGACCCGCTCCCAGCGAGGCAGCCGCTTCCTCCATCGCCAGGTCGAGCTCGAGCAGCACCGGCTGGACCGATCGCACCACGAACGGAAGCGTCACGAACAGAAGCGCCCCCACCACCGACGCGCGCGTGAACGCCACATCGATGCCAACCGGGCTGTTCTTGCCGTACAGCGCGAGCAGCACCACCCCGGCGACGATCGTCGGCAGCGCGAAGGGAAGGTCGATGAGGGCGTTGACGATCGCCTTGCCTGGGAACTCGTCGCGCACCAGCACCCACGCGACCAGCGTTCCGAAGACGGCGTTCACGATGACCACGATCGCCGAGGCCGCCAGGGTGAGCTTGATCGCGGCCAGAGCCTCGGGATTGGATATCTCGCGCCAGAACGCGCCGATGCCGCCGTTTCCGGACTTGGCCAGCAGCGCCGCAACCGGCAGCAGCACCAGCACCGTCAGGTAGATGCCGAGGAGGCCCTTTCCGAGCACGCCGCCGCCGCGCGCGGCGAGCCGAGGCCCGCCCGTCCGCGCGTGTCGGCGCCCGAGCGCCAGGGTCGCGGGGCTACTTGGCAGTGGAGACTCCCAGCGACTGCTCGATCCTCGTCACGATGCCCGTTTCCGGTTCGAAGAACTGCTTGCTCACGGTCTTCCACCCGCCCAGCGAGTCGATCGTGAACAGCCCGGGAGGGATGGGGAACTTGGAGGCTCCGGCCACGCCGGAGATCACCGGGCGGTACCCCTTGGCGGCCCAGATCGCCTGGCCCGCCGGGGAGAGCAGGTATTCCACGAACTTCTGAGCCTCTGTCGAGCTCGCGCCGGCGCCGCCGCCGACGACGGCGATCGGGTTCTGGATCAGGATCGTGTCCTTCGGGATCACATATTCGATCGACGCGCCCTTCTTCTCATCGGAGATCGCCTCGTCCTCGTAGTCGATCAGCGCATCCCCGCGGCCGGCGAGGAACGTCTGCAGCGCGTTGCGCGCGGAGCTGTCCTGGCTGACGACGTTGTGGAACAGCGCCGTCAGATAGGCCTGCGCCTGGGATGGGGTCTTGCCTTCCTTCAGTTGCGCCCCGTAGGCCGCCATGACGTTCCAGCGCGCGCCGCCTGAGGTGAACGGATTCGGGGTGAGCACCTGCACGCCCGGCTTGACCAGGTCCGACCAGCCGGCGATGTGCTTGGGGTTCCCCTTGCGCACGATGATCACCGCGACGGACTCAGATACGAAGCCGTGGCTCGAGTTCTGGTTCCAGGTCGGAGACACGAGGCCCGCCTTGACGAGCCTTTCGACGTCCGGTTCCAGCGAGAAGTTGACGACGTCCGCGTGCAGGCCGTTGGCCACGGACCGGCTCTGTTCGCCGGAGGGCCCGTAGGACTGGCTGAAGGACGCTCCCCTGCCCGCCGCCGTCTTCCCGAACGCCGGGATTAGCTGTTCGAAGACTCCCTGCGGAGTGGAGTAGGCGACGAGCGTGACGTGCTTGCCGCCCGCGCTTGAGGATCCGCACGCGGTCAGGCCGAGCGCGGAGGCGATGAGCGAGAGGGCGATGGCGGCAGTGCGTCTGGGCATGGGCATATGATCACTTTCTACGTCGAGAACATTCGAATAGGCCAGAATGTGGAGAATGCTACAGCATTTGAGCCGGAATTCCGATCGGATTTGTTTTGTATCGGCTCCGCCGGGTCTCCGGGCGTCGAGGCCCTGCGCGCCTCGGGGCGCCGAACTCCGGCCCGCCTCCGGGGCGCCGACACTGACCCCAGGGCGGGAGCGCGCCGCTCACGGACTCCCGCCGTGCGAGACATGGCTGCTCGCGTGGGGTAACCTGTCAAGGGTCGCAGTGGACCCTGTCAAGGGCCCGCGACGGATGCCCTTCACCCTCATCCCTGCGGCGCCCCCCACCCAAAGGAGAGAACCCTCGATGTCAGCCCCGCCCTCAGCCGTTTCGTCAGGCCCGAGCTCCACAGCCACGGAGGCGCCCGCCGCCGCCGAGGCGGCTGTCGAGGCGATCGCGGGAGTCGGCGAGCAGGAGGTCACGTTCTCTCTGGCGCTGACCCAGGACCAGAAGGACATTCGCGACTGGGTCCACGGCTTCGCCGCCGATGTCGTCCGTCCAGCCGCTCACGAGTGGGATGAGAAGGAGAAGACCCCCTGGCCCATCATCCAGGAGGCGGCCAAGATCGGCCTGTACGGGTTCGAGGGCCTGGCGCAGTTCTTCGCCGACCCCACCGGCCTGACCCTGCCGATCGTCAACGAGGAGCTGTTCTGGGGCGATGCGGGGATCGGGATGTCGATCATGGGCACCGTGCTCGCCGTCGCAGCCATCTTCGGACAGGGCTCGGGCGAGCAGATCGGCGAGTGGATCCCACGCTGCTTCGGGACGCCGGACGACGTCAAGGTCGCCGCGTTCTGCGCCTCGGAGCCGAACGCCGGCTCTGACGTCTCGGCGCTGCGAACGCGCGCCAAGTTCGACGAGGCGACGAACGAGTGGATCATCAGCGGCCAGAAGGCGTGGGCGACCAACGGAGGCATCGCGGACGTGCACGTCGTCATCGCGACCATCGACCCTGAGCTGGGATCCCGTGGCCACGCGGCGTTCGTCGTGCCGATGAGCGAGGCCAAGGGGATCTCCCAGGGCACCAAGGTCTCCAAGCACGGACTGCGCGCCTCGCACACCGCCGACGTGTTCCTCGACGACTGCCGGATCCCCGCCGGCAACGTCCTCGGCGGCAAGGAGAAGCTGGACGAGCGCATCGCCCGCGTGAGGGAGGGCAAGAAGAACAAGTCGCAGGCCGCGATGCAGACCTTCGAGGCGTCGCGCCCCACCGTGGGCGCCCAGGCCCTCGGCATCGCACGCGCCGCCTACGAGTACGCGCTCGAGTACTCCAAGGAGCGCGAACAGTTCGGTCGCAAGATCATCGAGAACCAGGCGATCGCGTTCACGTTGGCCCGTATGAAGCTGGAGATCGACGCTGCCCGCCTGCTCGTCTGGCGCGCCTCGTGGATGGGGCGCACCCAGGTGCGCTTCGAGAACGCCGAGGGCTCGATGAGCAAGCTGAAGGCCGGCGAGGTGGCCGTGTGGGTGACCGAGCGCGCCATTCAGATCCTCGGCGGCAACGGCTACACGCGCGAGTATCCCGTCGAGCGCTGGCACCGCGACGCGAAGATCTACGACATCTTCGAGGGCACCGCCGAGATCCAGCAGCTCGTGATCGCGCGGGCGATCTCAGGGATGTACATCAGGTAGCTCTGGGACTGGCGGACTGGCGTTTTCGACCGAGCCGCGCGGTCCTCTGGCGGGAGAGGGTCAAACGCTCCGCCGGGACAGCACCCCGCAAAACCACGTATATCCCCGGCCGGCAGACGGCGTTTCGTGAGCCAGCGGCGTCGCCGAGGGTTGACAGCAGTCGAGCTTCCGATTAGCGTCCGAGCGCGGACGGGTGCTGTGCAGCGACAGAACGCTGCACGAGGGGACCATGCATGGGATGGGAATCACCGGGTTCAAGCAGCCGTCCAAACAGGCCCCTGGAGGGGGTTATTGGATGCTCAAGGGCCGTTCGGTTCGGGGGCTCAACGACGGGAATGGAGAGACATGACTGGAAGGATTCCTAGAAGAGCCGCGAAGTTGGCTGCGGCGCTGCTCGCGGCAACCGGCCTCTTGGCGCTCGCGGCTGGGGCAGCAAGCGCGATGGTGATCTACCCCACGATCTACACCAACATGCCGAGCCCGTTGCCCGGGAACGTGTGGTCCCAGGCCTTCGAGGCGACTCAGACGTCGCAGTTCGGCGGCCAGGTGACCAAATTCGCGGA
>JADGPK010000140.1 GCA_017882445.1 Solirubrobacteraceae bacterium | reverse complement strand
ATGACCGGCACGCTCAGCGATTGGCTCAACGACCCGCTGGTGGACCTCAGGCACGTGCACCTGAACGACAACCAGGGTCACCCGGGCGGCGATCACCACGATGCGCTGGGCACGGGCGTCGTCGACATCGAACCCATCCTCGACGCGGCACGCGCCGCCGGCGCGAGCATCGTGCTCGAACACAAGGATGAGGCCTCGGTGATCGCCAGCCTCCATCATCTGCGCATCCGCGGCCTCCTCGTGCGGGACCTCGAGTAGGCGGCGGTCATGAGCGAGCGCCTCTTCGACGTCGAACCCGCGGACGAACGCGTCCGGTTCCTCGCGCTTCTCGAGCCGTTCGCCGGGTTGGATCCCGCGGAGCTCGAGCGCGTCGCCGCCTCCGTCGGGGAGCGGCTCGTCCCGGCGGGCGCGGCGGTGTTGGTCGAGAGCGGGCTGCCGGGCACGCAGCTCTACGTCGTGCACGAGGGCACCCTGGAGCTGCTGCACAAGCAGGCCCTGGTGGCCATCCTCACGAGCGGCGAGATCTTCGGCCACCCGACCCTGCTCACCGGTCTTGCCCCGGAGTTCACGGCGAGGGCGCGCACCGACTCCACCGTCTACTGCATCCCCAAGGACGTCGCCGTCGAGCTTCTGAGCCGCCCCGAAGGAGTGAAGTGGCTGGCGGGCAACCTGCGTGAGCGGCTGCTCCAGGCGGCGCGCTCGATGAGCGCCCTGCCCGACGTGCGCACGCGCCCCGTCATGGAGGTGGTGCGCAGCGCCCCCGTCTTCTGCGACCTCGACACCACGATCCGCGACGCCGCCCAGCTGATGATCGACGAGGGGCGCTCCGCCATCCTCGTGAACGCCCGCGACGGGCTTGGCATCGTCACCGATGTCGACATGCGCGACAAGGTCGTCGTCGGGGGCGTCTCCCGCGACGCGCCGGTGAGCACCATCATGTCGACGCCCGTGCACACCATCGGCGCCGAGGTGCTTGCCCCCGAGGCCAGCATCGCGATGATGGCCGCGGGCGTGAACCACCTCCCCGTGCTCGACGAGACGGGCAAGGTGGCGGGCGTCCTGTCGGCCAGCAACCTGATGACACTCGAGGCGCGGAGTCCGTTCGCGCTGCGCCACTCGATCCAGTCGGCCCGCACCGAGAAGGACCTGGACGACGCCGCGGCGGACATGCCCGGGCTCTTCCTCGACCTGCTCGACGCCCACCTCGACGCGCCGTCGCTGACGCGCGTCCTCACGGTGCTCTGCGAGACCATGACGTCGCGCCTGCTCGAGCTCGCCTTCGAGCGGCACGGCGAGCCGCCGGTGCCCTACGCCTGGCTGGCGTTCGGCAGCGCCGCGCGCAGCGAGCTCACCCTCGCCTCCGACCAGGACAACGGGCTCGCCTACGCCGACACCGACGACCCCGCCGTCGATGAGTTCTACCGGCTCGTGGCCGAAGACGTGAACGACGGCCTCGTCCGCTGCGGCTTCGTGGCCGACCCCCACGGAGTCCTCGCGCGCACGCCCCAGTGGCGCATGTCGCTGTCCCGGTGGCAGGCGGTCTTCGTCGACTGCCTTCAGGGACGCGACCTCGACCGGATGGCGCGCGCGAGCGTGGCGTTCGACTACCGTCAGGTCGCCGGCGAGCTCCACGTGGACCTGGCGCTGACCGACATCATGCGCGAGGCCCCCAGTCACCCGCGCTTCCTCAAGGGCCTTGCGCTGCTGGGCTCGAAGATGCGCGTGCCTCTGGGGTTCCGGCAGCGGCTCGAAGGGCGCCTCGACATCAAGAAGGACGGGCTCGTCCCCATCCAGAACCTGGCGCGCTACCACGCCTTCGCCAGGGGGATCACCGCGCCTACCACCCTGGAGCGCCTGGAGGCGGTGCGCGAGGCGAGCGGCGAAGACGCCGCAACGAAACAGGCGCTCCGCGAGGCGTTCATCAGCATGTCCCAGCTGCAGCTCCGGCATCACGCGCGGCTCTTGCAGGCCGGCCGCGCCCCTCACAACGTGATCGACGTCGCGACCCTGCGGCCGCTGACCCGCGTGACCCTCCAGGAGGCCCTGCGCGAGGTCGCCGCGGCGCAGAAGAGGTTCCCGTGGCCGTCCGGCCTGCGGCTCTGAGGCCGCGCAGGCCCCTCTGACGGCCGCGGCCGCCCTCTGCTAGACGATCGTCCCCTGACGTTTCGGCGGTCGCAGCCGATACAATGGCGCGAGCGGCCAGGCAAGGAGACGATGACAGCGCACAACGACAAACATTTCCACGCCCTCATCGACGAGGACGACGGGGACTCGCGCCTCCTCGCCGAGACGCTCAAGGCGCTCACACAACAGATCGCCAGAACGGTCGACTGCTCCGAGTGCTGCATCTACGAGTACCTCCCGGAGCGCCGCGCGCTACGCGCCCAGGCGATCTGGTCGCACGAGCTGACCGACCGCGACCGCGCCTGGGTGGGCCGCCTGCACGACCTCGCCATGATCCCCGACTTCGCCCAGGTGGTCACGCGGCGCACAGTGCTCGCCACCTACGCCGAAGATGAGGACGTGACGGGAGTGGTTGGTCCCGAGTCGATGGCGTACTGGGGCGAGCTGGCCGCCATCTGGGCGCCGATCGTCGCCAACGACGAGGTGCTGGGCGTCCTCGAGCTCACCGAGAAGCGGGCGCCGCGCCGCTTCGGCGACGCCGACAAGCTCCTGGTCCGCCAGACGGCCGACCTGGCCGCGCTCGCACTGCGCAACGCCCAGCTGTACAGCCAGTTGCAGGAGCAGAAGAAGACCATCGAACGCCAGGCGACCACCGACGGACTCACCGGCCTGTACAATCACCGGCACTTCTTCGAGCGGTTGCGCGCCGAGGCCGTGCGCGCGCGGCGCTACGGCTTCGCGCTTTCGCTGATCATGCTCGACCTCGACGACTTCAAGCGTGTCAACGACCTCCACGGGCATCCCGCCGGCGACCGCGTCCTGAGCACCGTCGGCGATATCCTGCGAGCGCAGGTGCGCGAGGACGTCGACGCGCCCGCCCGGTACGGCGGCGAGGAGTTCGCCGTCATCCTGCCGCACACCGGCCCACTGAGCGCCGAGCACGCGGAGACGGCCAACGGCGCGCAGGCCACGGCCGAGCGCATCCGGCGCGCGATCGCCGAGGCCGAGCTGCCGCTGCCGGTGCCCGTCGACGGCCTGCCGCGTCACATCACGGCCAGCGTCGGCGTGGCCACCCTGCCGGCGCACGCCGTCGACGCCGACGACCTGCTCAGCAAGGCCGACAGGGCGCTCTACAAGGCCAAGGAGCGCGGCAAGGACCGCGTCGAGGTCTACATCCCCGGCTGAGCCGCGCGTCTCAGGGCTTGTCGCCGAGGCAGTAGAACCAGCCGTCGCGACAGCCCACGTACACACGCCCGTCCCACAGCGTCGGCGTACTCTCGAAGCCCCCACCGGCGAAGAACTGGTCGGTCTCGTTGATGCTCACGCGCCAGTACCTGCCGTCGCCGCGGGCGCTGGGCAGCGCCCCCGAGACGCCTTTCTCCGAGGGCGTGCAGGTGATCCGGTAGAGATGCACGCGCTGGTCGTACGAGGCGGCGATTAGCGTCTCGCCGAAGAGCAGGGGCGTGGAGATCGCGCCGCCGTTCCACAGCCGCGCGATCTCCACCGGCGTCTGCAGGTCCGGTTCCAGGTTGGGACCCTTGACCAGTCGGCCGCTCATGGTGTCCTGCGAAACCACGTGCAGGTAGCCGTCGATGGCGTTGAACGCCGCCAGCGCCGGCAGGCGGCCGTCGCGGTTGTACTCGTCGTTGACCGCGCAGGAGCCGATCAGGCCGCCCTTCCACTCCCCGACCTTGCGGTCGCCGGTGGGGAAGAACCAGTCGACGGCCTTCTCGGGCGGCCGCGACGGGTCCAGACACAGGACGCCGCCATGGCCCTTGATGTACTGCTTCTCCACGGGCACCAGGAGCTTGCCGCGGCGCGTGGGCACGGCGGTCCCGTCGAGGTCGGAACCGATGAAGTAGTCCCACTCCACCGCCAGGTCGCTGCGGCGCAGGCCGTAGACGTGTCCGGCCCCGGAGGAGATGTAGATC
>JADGPK010000020.1 GCA_017882445.1 Solirubrobacteraceae bacterium | reverse complement strand
TTTGCCCGAACAAGAAATAGACGATGCCCGCCCAACCCTCCCCGGCGCCCGCCTCCGTCGCAGACCTGGCCGCGGGCCTGCGCTCGGTGGGCTACCTGCCGGGTGAGTCCACGGCGCTCGTCTCGTTCCTCGCGACCAAGCTCGGCAAGCCCGTGCTCGTGGAGGGGCCGGCGGGGGTCGGCAAGACCGAGCTCGCCAAGGCGCTCGCCAGCCATCTGGGCCGCGAGCTCGTGCGCCTTCAGTGCTATGAGGGCCTCGACGAGGCAAAGGCGCTGTACGAGTGGAACTACCGCAAGCAGCTGCTGCGCATCCAGGCCGAGGCCACGGGAACCGGCTGGGACGCGGTCCAGGAGGACATCTTCGGCGAGGAGTTCCTGCTCGCGCGACCCCTGATGACGGCCATCTCATCAGAGAAGCCGGTGGTGCTGCTGATCGACGAGATCGACAAGACCGATCAGGAGTTCGAGGCGATGCTGCTGGAGGTGCTCTCGGACTTCCAGATCTCGATTCCCGAGCTCGGGCGAGTCAAAGCGCGCACGCATCCCGTCGTGCTGCTCACCTCGAACAACTCCCGTGAGCTCACCGAGGCGCTCAAGCGCCGCTGCCTGTACCTGTGGCTCGACTACCCCGAGCTCGAGCACGAGCTCGAAATCGTGCGGCTGCACGCACCCGACCTGGACGAGACGATCGCGCGCAGGCTCGTCGAGGTGATCGGCATGGTCAGGGCGCTGGACCTCAAGAAGCCCCCGTCGATAGCCGAGTCGATCGACTGGGCGCGCGCGCTGCTGTTGCTGGGCGTCAAGGAGATCGACTCCGACACGTTCATGGACACGATGTCGGTGATCGTCAAGCACCGGACCGACATGGACGTGGTGGCTGAGCGAGTCGGGCTGAAGCTGCGGGCGCCCGCCGATGTCGCGTAACGAAGAAGTCGGCCGGCGCTCCGTGCCGGCCTCCGAGCTCGAGGGTCTTCCGGCGCGCATACTGGAGCTGGGCGAGGAGCTGCGCCGCGAAGGCGTCGCCGTCGGCACCTCGGAGATGCTCGACGCATTCGAGGTCCTGCGCGAGATCAGCTGGACCTCCCAGGAGGACTTCCGCGAGGCGCTCGCGGCCACGCTCGCCAAGAGCCAGGAAGACAGGCGCGTGTTCGAGCTCGTGTTCGATCGCTTCTTCTTCCGTTCGGTCGAGATGGCCGCCTCCCGCGAGGGCATCCGCGAGGAGGATCTGGCCGCCCTCGGCGAGCTCTCCGAGGAGGAGCTGGACGCGTTGCGTACGCAGATCGCCGCCGCGCTGCGCGACGGATCGGAGGGAGCCATGCGGGATCTGGCGCGGATGGCGATTGCGGCCTTCGCGCGCCGACAGGAGGGCTCGGGCGTGATCGGCGTCGACGTGCAGCGGATCCGGCGTGCGCTCGGCCTGCGCGCGGAGCCCCAACCCGAGCTCCCGGCCGAGGACCCGCGTCGCGACGGTCTCCCGCGCGAGGCGCTGCGCAGGTTCGAGGCGCTTCTTCGCCGCGAGCTGGAGCGCTCGCAGATAGAGCGCACGGGAAGCCTTCCGGCGGCCCGGCCGCTCGGGGAGCTCGACCGTGCGCTGCCATCCGGCCCGCTCGCGGACCTGGCGGCGGTCCAGCGCGTCGTGGCGCAGCTGCGCCGGCGACTGGCCACACAGGGCCTGCAGGCGCGCGGGCACCGCCGCCACGCGCACGTCGACGTAAGGCGCACGATGCGCGCATCGCTCGAGACGGGCGGCGTGCCGGTCGTGCTCAAGTTCCGCCCGCGCCGACCCCGCCGTCCGGAGATCTATGTCCTGTGCGACGTGTCCACCAGCGTCACATCGGCGTCCGTGTTCTTCCTGTCGGTGCTGCACGCCCTGCACGACACCTTCCGCAAGATGCGCTCGTTCGTGTTCATCGAGCGCATCTCCGAGGTCACGGACATCTTCGAACACGAGCGCAACTTCAAGAAGGTGAGCGAACGCATCTCTGGCGACGCCGGCGTGGCCGACATCTCCGGCTACACCGACTACGGGCGCGTGTGGTCGGAGTTCCTCGTCCAGGTGGAGGACGATCTGCACCCGCGCGCGACGGTGATCGTGCTCGGCGACGCGCGCACCAACGGCCGCGACCCGCGGGCCGACATCTTCGCCCAGATCGCCGCCCGCGCGGGACGCACGTTCTGGCTCAACCCGGAGCCGCGCCTGTACTGGAACTACGGCGACTCCGTGATCGCGGCCTACGAGAAGCACTGCACGGCGTTCGAGTGCTGGACGACCGCCCAGCTCGAGGACTTCGTGCGCGCCCTCACTCGCCCCGTTCTCGCCGCGCGCTAGCATCCGGGCGAGAGCAGACACCAGGGGGGCTGGCGGGAAGGCCGGCTGAGATGGCGCACGGGAAGCGATTCCCCCGGCGCCGACCCTTAGAACCTGTGGGGTAATGCCCGCGAAGGGAGCCGAAGTGCCGACCGAACTGCAATCTCGCCTACAGACGCCTTCCCCGCAGGAGGCGGCGGCAGGGGAAATCGCGCTGAAGGACGTGGGCCACGGCTACCGTTTGGGGCGCGGAGCCACGGTGCAGGCGCTCGACCAGGTATCCCTGCGTGCCGCCCGCGGCGAGCTCGTGGCCGTCGTCGGACCGAGCGGATGCGGCAAGACGACGCTGCTGGAGCTGCTCTGCGGGCTGCAGACCCCGGACCGCGGCTCGGTCGTGTGCCCGCCGGCCGTGCTGATGCCCCAGCGCGACCTGCTGCTGCCGTGGCTGAGCGCTCTGGACAACGCCGCGCTGGCCCTGCGCATAGCCGGGCTCTCGCGCGCGAAGGCGCGCACCCGCGCGCAGAGCCTGTTCGCCGAGCTGGGACTCGACGGATTCCAGCACGCCCGCCCGCGCGAGCTGTCCGGCGGCATGCGCCAGCGGGTGGCATTCGCGCGCACGCTGCTCTCGGGCAAGCCGGTGCTGTGCCTGGACGAGCCGTTCGGCGCGCTCGACGCGATAACCCGCGGCGAAATGCAGGAATGGCTGGCCGAGACGCTTGCTCGCGAGCGGCGCACCGTGATGCTCGTGACCCACGATGTCGAGGAGGCGATCCTCCTCGCCGACCGCGTCGTGGTGCTCTCGCCGAGGCCGGGACGGGTGATCGCCGAGCTCGACGTCGGGCTCGCGCGGCCGCGGGTGCGCACGGACGCCGAGGTCACGGCTCTGCGCGAGCGCGCGCTGGACGCACTGGCGATGGGAGCTCGCGCGTGAGGCGCGGCGTCCTCCGTGCCCTGCCGCCGATCGTGCTCACCGCCGGTCTGCTCGGTGCCTGGGAGCTCTACGTGGAGCTCTCGGGAGTCGAAGCCGACCTGCTACCGGCCCCCCATGCCGTGGCGGCGGCCCTATGGCAGAACCGCGGCCTGCTGTGGAGCAACTTCACGGTCACCGCCGAGGAGGTCGTGTTGGGGCTGGGGCTTGCGCTGGCGTGCGGGCTGACGATGGCGGTCGCGATCCACCTCTCGCCCCTGCTGCGCCGCGCGGTCTACCCGCTGGCGGTCGGCTCGCAGGCGATCCCGATCCCGGTGATCGGCGTGCTGCTCGTGTTCTGGTGGGGATTCGGGATCTTTCCAAAGCTCGTGGTGATCGCGCTGATCTGCTTCTTCCCGGTCCTCGTCACGACCGTCGACGGCCTGGCGGCCGTGGATCCCGATCAGCCGAAGCTGCTGCGCACGCTCGACGCATCCCGCTGGCAGGCGTTTCGCTTCGCCGAGCTGCCCTCGGCGCTGCCGGCCGCGCTGAGCGGAGCGCGGATCGCGCTCGCCGTGGGAGTGATCGGCGCGTTCATCGCCGAGACCACGACGCCGACCTCGGGTGCCTACCCCGGACTGGGGCGCGAGATCGTCACCGACATCAACTTCGCCACTCCGCGCGCCTACGCCGGCACCGTCCTGCTGTTCGCGTTCGCGATCGCCTGCTTCCACACCCTGACCATCGCGGAGCGCAGAATCGCGCCATGGAGCATCCAACCACGAGGAGAACCCCGTTGACCAATTCGCCGTCACATCGCCCATCGGCCGCGCTGCTGGCCATCGCCTGCCTCGTGTGCGCCGTCGCGCTCGGCGCCTGCGGGACCAAGCAGGATGCGCTCTCCCCTGCCGGGGCCAAGCGCTTCACGGTGATGCTCGACTTCTTCCCCAACGCGGATCACGCGGCGCTCTACTCCGCGATCGCCCACGGCGACTTCCGCGCAGTCGGCCTGGACGTGCAGCCGGAGACGCCCGCTGACCCGGCCGAACCGCTGAAGCTGCTGGCGGCCGGGAAGGTCGACATGGCGATCTCCTATGAGCCCGAGCTCCTGCTCGCACGCGACGCAGGCCTGAAGGTGGTGTCGATCGGCGCGCTCGTCCAGCGTCCTCTGACCTCGATCATCGCGCTCGAGGGCAAGCACGTGACACGCGTGGCGGATCTCGCGGGCAAGCGGGTGGGCACGGCCGGCATCGCCTATCAGACGGCCGAGCTGCGCAGCGCACTGCAGCACGCCGGCGTGACGCCGAGCAGCGTCCGTGAAACGAACGTCGGCTTCAACCTGATCCCCGCGATGCTCTCGGGCCGCGTCGACGCGACGATCGGGGGGTTCTGGAACTACGAGGCCATCCAACTGCGCCTCGCGCACAAGCGCACGACCGTGATCCCCGTCGATCAGGCCGGGGTGCCCACCTACGACGAGCTGGTCCTCGCGGTGCGCGACGACGAGGCGCACACCCGCGGCCAGGACCTGCGCGCCTTCCTGCAGGCATTGACGCGCGGCGAGCGCGAGGTGCGCGTCAACCCCGCCGCGGCCTCCAGGCAACTGGTCCTGGCCAATCCGACGCTCGAACCGAAGCTGCAGCTGGAATCGATCAAGCAGACGCTCCGAGCAACCCAGCCGGCCGCCCAGGGCAAGCCGTTCGGATGGCAGGAACCGTCCGCGTGGGCCGCGTTTGGAACCTGGATGTTCTCGCAGAAGCTGCTCGCCCACGACCCAGGTGCGGGACTCCCCCCGTTCACCAACGAGTTCCTGCCCGGACAGGGGCTCTGACCGCCGCACGGACAGGGCGCGAGGCATTCGACTCCGTGAGCGCGGATTCCGTTGTGCCGGCCACGGATGGCAACAGACGATGGCGCAGGGCGCGATCCCGGCCCCTCTGCGCGGAGTCCCCCGGCGCAGGCGATACCTTCTTCAACCGATGGCGCGGATCGGACTGCTGACCGGAGGCGGGGACTGCCCCGGGCTGAACGCCGTAATCCGCGCCGCCGTGCGCAGCGGATTGGCCGGCGAGCACACATTCGTCGGCTTTCGCTACGGCTGGGCGGGGGTGCTCGAGGACGACGCCGTCGAGCTGACGCTGCAGAGCACCGGCGGTATCCTGCCGCGCGGCGGCACGATCCTCGGCACCTCGCGCACGAACCCCTATGCCGACGGCAAGGACGGAACCGCCGTGATCCGGCGCACGCTGGAGCAGCGCGACGTGGACGTGCTCATCCCGATCGGCGGCGAGGACACGCTCGGCGTGGCCCTGCGCCTGCACCGCGAGGGCGTGCCGGTCGTGGGGGTGCCGAAGACGATCGACAACGACCTCGGCGGCACGGACGTCACGTTCGGCTTTCAGACCGCCGTGCAGATCGTCACCGACGCGATCGATCGCCTGCACACGACCGCGGAGTCGCACAACCGCGTGATGGTCGTAGAGGTGATGGGCCGCCACGCCGGCTGGATCGCCACGCACGCGGGGATCGCCGGGGGAGCCGACGCGATCCTCGTGCCCGAGCGCCCGTTTGACATCGAGCAGGTCGTCGCACACCTCCGTCGCCGCCACGAACGCGGCCGCAGCTTCTCGATCGTGGTCGTCGCAGAGGGTGCGACACCGCGCGAGGGCACCCTGCAGATCCGCGAAGGGACGGCCAAGGACGCCTTCGGCCACGAGCGCCTCGGAGGCATCGGCGTGGCGCTCGAGGGCGAGATCGAGCGGCGGACCGGCTTCGAGACCCGCGTCACGATCCTCGGCCACGTGCAGCGCGGCGGAACGCCCGTGGCGTACGACCGCGTGCTGGCCACGCGCTTCGGCGTGGCCGCGATGGACGCTGCGGCGGGCGGGCGCTTCGGCACGATGGTCGGCCTCAAGGCAACCGAGATCGTCGAGGTGGAGCTCGAGGACGCCCTGCGCGAGCCCAAGCTGCTCGATCCCGCGCTGTACACGACCGCTGAGCTGTTCTTCGGCTGAAACGACGGCGCGCTCGCTCAGAGCGGCCAGTAGCGCGCAACCTGCGCGATCGCCCGGGCGGCGACGGGCTCGACGGGCCGCTGCGCCGCCGCGTCCGACGCGTCCGCCGCGTCCACCGCGCGGGCTCCATCGTCGGAGCGGAGCGCCTGGAGCGTCGCGCATACGCACTCCGCCAGCACCTCACTGTTGTAGCCACCCTCCAGGACCACGCCGAGCGGAATCCCCGCGTCAATGGCCAGATCGCGCACCCGCGCGGCCATCGCGACGAAAGAGGACGTCTCAAGGAGGCAGTCGGCGAGCGGATCCTCGGCGTGTGCGTCGAAGCCCGCGGACACGAGCACCAGCTCGGGCTCGAACGCCCGCGCGGCGGGCAGCACGACACGATCCAGCAGCGTCATCCACAGCGGCTCCTGCGAGCCTGCCGGCACCGGCAGGTTGATCGTGTAGCCCTCGCCCTCGCCCGAGCCCGAGTCGTCCAGCGGGCCTGTGCCGGGGAACAGGCCCGCCTGGTGGATGCTCGCAAACAGGACGTCCGCGCGCCGCCGGAAGATCTCCGCCGTGCCGTTGCCGTGGTGCACGTCCCAGTCGAGGATGAGCACCCTGCGCAGACCCAGCTCGGCGATCGCGGACGCAGCGGCGACGGCGACGTTGTTGAACAGGCAGAAGCCCATCGCCCGCTCGCGCTCAGCGTGATGGCCGGAGGGCCGGACGCCGCAGAAGCCGACCGCAGCCTCGCCGGCAACGAGCGCGTGGGTCATCGCGCAGGCGCCGCCGGCGGCGTGCAACGCGGCCCGGAACGATGACTCGCCTACGAACGTATCGGCGTCGATCGCTCCGCCGCCGGCCGTGCACAGCTCCTTGATCCTCCGCACGTGCCCGGCCGAGTGGACGAGCTCGAGCTGGGACTCCTCGGCCGGCGGAGCCGCGCGGCGCTCCCAGCCGAGCCAGTCGCGCTCCGCGAGCGCCCGCTCGAGCGTCACGAGGCGCTCGGGGGTATCGGGGTGCGCCGGCGAGTGCACGCGCGGGTCGTGCTCCAGACAGGCCGGATGGCTGAAGTACAGACTCCCGCTCATGGCACGCGCTCGCGATCGTGGTTCACTGCTCTAAATATGTCGCACCCGACGCAAGCGGGCACGATGCGGGCGATGGTCTTCGAGGGCGTGGGAGCCCCTCTGCGCCCCGTGGAGCGCCCGATCCCACGTCCAGGCCCCGGCCAGCTGTTGCTGCGGGTGGCGGCCTGCGGCGTCTGCCGCACCGACCTACACCTGCTCGACGGAGAGGTCGAGATCGCCTCACCGCCGCGCATCCTCGGACATCAGATCGTCGGGACGGTCGTCTCTGAGGGCCGCACGGGCGGCCGGGAGGGCGGCGGGGAGATCGGTCGGCGGGTCGGCGTCCCCTGGCTGGGCTGGACGTGCGGGGAGTGCGTCTACTGCCGCGGCGGGCGCGAGAACCTGTGCCCGAGCGCGCGCTTCACCGGCCGGGACATCGACGGCGGCATGGCCGAGTATGCGGTTGCAGACGCCCGCTACTGCTTCGCCCTCCCCCACGGCTATCCCGACGAGCAGGCGGCGCCACTGCTGTGCGCCGGGCTGATCGGCTACCGGGCGCTGCGCATGTGCGGGCATGCGCCGCGCCTCGGCCTCTACGGTTTCGGCGCCTCCGCCCACATCCTCGCCCAGGTCGCGCGCAGCCAGGAGCGCCGCGTGTTCGCGTTCACCCGCTCGGGCGACGACGCCGCCCAGGCGTTTGCGCTCGAGCTCGGGGCGGCGTGGGCCGGCTCCTCAGAGGACCGGCCGCCCGAAGAGCTCGACGCCGCGATCGTGTTCGCACCCGACGGAGCGCTCGTCCCGCTCGCCCTGCGCGCGCTGGCGCCCGGCGGGACCGTGGTATGCGCTGGCATCCACATGAGCGACATCCCCTCGTTTCCCTACAGCAGCCTGTGGCAGGAGCGGGTGGTCCGATCGGTGGCCAACCTCACGCGCACCGACGCCGCGGAGATGCTGGACCTCGCCCCGCGCGTCGGGGTCAGGACGCGCGTCAGCACCTACGGCCTAACGGACGCGGGCGCGGCACTCGAGGATCTGCGTGCCGGGCGCTTCACCGGCGCGGCCGTGATCGTGCCCTAGACAGAGACACTGTCACGTGTCGTCAGAGCCCATTTCATCGGCGCCCGCGAGACAGAATGTCGGAATCGTTCGGTATGAGATGGCAACGTGATATATCGTCCAAGCAGAGATCGTCCAGCCAGAGCCAACTCGGTGAGACGAGGAGCGGATGGCCAGCGTTAGCCCGGAGAAGACAAGATGGATGCGGGGTCCGTCGACGCCGCTGAGGGGAGCGCTGCTCGGCCTCCTGCTCGAGCGTCCGGGCCACGGCGGGGATCTGGCGAACCGCCTCGCCGCGCGTCTGGGCGAGACGTGGCGCGTGGACACCAACGACGTGTACCGGCTGCTGGAGCAGCTCGAGACGACGGGATTGGCGGCCTCCCGCGACGAGCCCAAGCGGGCGAACAACCGTCGCACCCACCTCGTCTACTACCCGACCGGCGAGACGCCCGAGGCGCTCACGCTCTGGATGGAGACGCTCCTGCCGAGAGAGCCGGTGCGGCTTGGCCTGCAGGCCAAGCTGTCGGTCGCGCGCCACGAGGACGCACCGCGACTGCTGATCGCGCTGAAGGCATACGAGCGGGAGTGCCTCGTGCTGGCGCAGATCGTCTGTCCCAACGATGGCGACGCACGCTCGTGGGCCGCTCTATGCATGGAGTGCACACGCGACGCCGTCTACGCGCAGTTGCAGACGGAGGTCGACTGGGCCGCGCGCACACGCCGACGGATAAACGAGTTCCTGGAAAACAGCAACTAGCTCGCCGGTGCGATGACGCCGCTGCTCTCATTTGTGAATGTCAGCAAGCGTTACCCCGATGGCGGCCGCGAGCTCCTCGTGCTCGATCGCGTGTCCCTGGAGATCGAAGCAGGTTGTTCGATCGGCGTCTACGGCGCGCGCGGCTCGGGCAAGTCGACGCTGTTGCGCCTGGCCGCCGGCATCGCACTGCCGGACTCCGGCGCGGTCTGCTTCGCCGGCCGCGACACGACGCGGATGACAGCCGGCGAGCGCAGCCGGCTGCTGCGGGGCGCGATCGCGTTCATGTCAGCCGAGGACTGGCGGGCGAATCCCGGGGAGAGCGTCGTCGACCACGTCGCAACATCGCTCGGTAGCGAGGGCCTCACCATGCGCGAGGCAAGACGGCGGGCGCTGCGCGTTCTCGACGAGGTCGGCGTGGGAGCCTCCGGAGCCCAGGCGCCCGTGGCGTCGCTTTCCCTGACATCGCGCACGAGGGTGATGCTTGCGCGCGCGCTCGCGCGCGCGCCGCGTCTGCTCGTCCTGGACGAGCCCGCGTCGATGCCGAACCTCGGTGACCGTGACAGGTTCTACACGCTGTTGCGCTCGGCGGCGCGCGAGCGCAACATCGCGCTGCTCGTGGCCTCCGAGGAGATGGCCGCGCTGCAGGGCGTGGGAGTGCTGATGTCGATCGCCGATGGTGAGCTGTGCTCGACCGAGGAGCCCGGCACCCTCCTGCAGCTTCCGTCACGAAGACGGGCCGCCCGGGAGCAGTCAGGTTAGTGGGCACGCTCGAGCTGCGTGACGTCGTCAAGCACTATGCCGGCGGCGCGGAGACCGTCAAGGCTGTCGACGGCGTCTCGCTCACGGTCGCCGGCGGCGAGTTCATCGCCCTCTACGGTCCGAGCGGCTCGGGCAAGACGACCCTGTTGATGCTCGCGGCGGCCCTCGCAAGCCCCGACAGCGGGAGCATTCTGTTCGACGGGCGGGACATCGGCGAGTTCTCCGAGCGGGACGGTGCGCGCTACCGCCGCGTGGACGTGGGTTTCGTCTTCCAGACCTTCCACCTGCTGGCGCACACCTCGGCGCTGGACAACGCCACGATCAAGCTGACCGGCGACGGATGCACCCTGCGCGAGGCCCGGCGTCGGGCGCTTCCGTGGCTCGAGCGGGTCGGCCTGGCCGAGCGGGTCGAGCAGACGCCCGAAACGTTGTCGATGGGCGAGCGCCAGCGCGTCGCGATCGCGCGGGCCCTGGCGAACGAGCCGCGACTGCTGCTCGCGGACGAGCCGACCGGCAACCTGGATTCCCGGCGCAGCCGGGAAGTGATCGCCCTCATGCGCGACATCTGTCACGAGCGCGCCATCCCCGGAGTGCTCGTCACGCACGACTCCGACGCGACCCGGTTCGTCGATCGCGTGTACACGCTGCGCGACGGACATCTCGCCGACGGGATGGATCCACAGCTCGCGGCGAGCTCGTTGTGAGGAGCATCGTGAACCCCCGCATCGCGGGGGTCCGCTTGAGCATGCTGTTCCACCTCTACCGCGTTCGGCTGCGCTCCCACGCGGTCCAGGAGCTCCTGGCCGGCAGCGGCATAGCGGTGGGGGTGGCGCTCGTCCTCGGGGTACTCGTCGCCAACACGAGCCTGACGAGCTCGGCGGGAGACCTCGTCCATCAGGTCGTGGGTTCGGCGAGACTGCAGCTCGCAGCACGCTCGCCCGCGGGATTCGATCGCCGCCTGGCGCGCATGAGCGAACATCTCCCGGGCGTGCGGGTCGCCGCAGCGGTGCTGCGCGAGAACGTCGCCGTGGTCGGGCCCAGGGGACGAGAATCGCTCCAGCTGCTCGGCGTGACGCTCGAGGTGGCCAAGCTCGGCGGTATCGGTAGGCGCAACTTCGGGCCGGGCGGCTTCAGCTTCTCCGAAGGCCTGATTCTGCCCGCGAGCGTCGCGGCCGCGACGGGCGCCGAGCCGGGCCAGCGAGTCACCGTCCTCGCCCGCGGGGAAGCTCACGCGGTCACGGTGAGCGCGGTCGTGAGCAGCACGACGTTCGGCGCCCTGGCCTCCAGCCCCGTGGCGATCACGCCGCTCCCGGTCGCCCAGCGACTCACCGGGCTGCAGGGGAGGGTGACCCAGGTTCTCGTGCAGCCGCAGCGCGGCTCGCAAGCGCGCGTGGCAGGCGAGCTGCGCACGCTCGCCGCGGGGCGCCTGGACGTCGAGCCGGCCGAAAACGAGCTGCGGCTCCTCGCCCAGGCCGCCAAGCCGAACGATCAGTCGAGCTCGCTGTTCGCGTCCATCAGCGTGATGGTCGGATTCCTGCTGGCGCTCAACGCGATGCTTCTCACCGTCCCCGAGCGGCGGCGCTTCGTCGCCGATCTGCGCATGCAGGGCTATGACTGGCGCCAGGTTCTCGTCCTGCTCGGCTTCCAGGCCGTCGTCCTCGGCTTGGTGGCCTCGGCCGCCGGCGTCCTGCTCGGAGATCTGCTCTCGCACGCCTTCTTCCACCACATACCCGCCTATCTGATCACGGCGTTCCCGATAGGGACCCAGGAGGTTCTGCCGTTCAGGACGATCCTGCTCGCACTCGGTTGCGGTGTCCTGGCGAGCGTTATGGCATCGCTCTCTCCCATTGCCGATCTGCGTCCGAGCCGCACGACCGACGCGGCCTTTCGCGACCGCGCGGGCGCGACAGAGATCCTGGCGCGGCGCACCGTGCTGGGGCTCTCCATCGCGGGTGCGGCTTTGATCGCCCTGATCACCGTGCTGGTACTCGCCGAAGCAAGCCTGACGATCGTCGGCGGCGTGGCGCTCGCGCTGACCACGCTGTGCGCGATTCCGAGCCTGTTCGCCGCCGTCGGACGAGTGCTGCGCTGGACGGGCGAACGCGTTCGCAGCAGCGCGCTGATCGTCGTCGCATCCGAGCTGCGCGTGGTCACGACCCGGTCGGTGGCGCTCGCGGGCGTCGCGGCGCTCGCCGTCTACGGGAGCGTCGCGATCGGCGGAGCCCGCGTCGATCTGCTCCGCGGCCTGGATTCCAACTTCAACGAGTACCTTCGCACCGCTGACATCTGGGTGACCACCGGCGGCAACGATCTGACGACCAATGCATTTACGGCCCGCGGCGCGAGCGCGGCGATCGCACGGGCCCCCGGAATCGCGTCGGTGCGCACGTATCAGGGGGGGTTCCTCGACGTGGGCCCTCGCCGGCTGTGGATCATCGCGCGGCCCGCCGGCGACAGCTCGCTGATCCCATCCAGTCAGCTGCTCCACGGCAGCCTCCCAGCGGCCACCCGGCTGTTACGTGGAGGCGGTTGGGTGGGGATCTCCGACGGCTTCGCCGCGGAACACCATCTCCGCGTGGGTGACTCGTTCTCGCTTCCCACCCCAACGGGCCAGGCGCGCTTCGGTGTCGCGGCGATCACGACGAACCTCGGCTGGTCACCAGGCGCGTTGATCATGAATGCGGTCGACTATCGCCGCCACTGGCACACCGGGGATCCATCCGCGCTCGAGGTCGACCTGGAGGCGAATGTGACTCCGGCGGCCGGCAGACGCGCGGTCGAACGCGCCATCGGCTACAGGCCGGGGCTCCGCGTGCAGAGCTTTCGTGAACGTCAGGCGCAGTACGCGGCGGACTCGCGCCAGGGACTGCACGCGCTGAGCGAGATCGCCGGGATGCTGCTGATCGCCGCGGCGCTCGCCGTCGCCTCGGCGCTCAGCGCGGCGATCTGGCAGCGGCGAGCGCGGCTCGCCGCTCTGAAGATCCAGGGCTATGACACCGCGCAGCTGTGGCGAGCGGTACTGCTCGAGAGCGCGATCGTCCTCGGTGTCGGATGCGCGATCGGCGCGACCGCGGGCGTCTACGGCCACGCGCTCGCCAGCCGATGGCTCAGACTCACCACGGGCTTTCCCGCCCCTTTCGCGCTTGGTCTGGGCGAGGTGTTTCTCACTTTCGCGCTGCTCGCGATCATCGCTTTGGCCGTGCTTTCACTGCCCGGACTCGCCGCAGCGCGGGCTCCGGCGCGGGCGGCCTTTCAAGAGTGATCATGCGTGGCTGCATGAGCCAGCAAAACTATTTGCGTGGTTCATCGCAGCCGACGCCGGCTCGCGTTGGCGAACGCGTTCGCGGGCGCCGCCTCCAGGTACTGGTTGTGGGTCTTTCCACACGTGGGGCGGGAGCTTCACCATTGGCGTAGGCGGGCACAGGAGATTCCCGACCCGGTGCTGCGCAGGCTCGCCCTGATCACACAGCGCAGCGAGCGCGGAAATCTGGAAGGTGCCGCCGCATTCGCGATTCTCGCGCCGCGGCCCTACCGTGCGCAGGTCGTGCGGGCGGCCGTCGCGTTCCAGGCGACGTATGACTACATAGACACGCTCGCCGAGCAGCCCAGTGTGAACCCTGTCGCCAACGGCCATCAACTTCACCTCGCGCTGCTCACAGCGCTGGCACCCGAGACCGACCACCCCGACTACTACCGACACAACTCCGCCAGACACGACAACGGCTACATGACGCACCTCATCGACACATGCCGCGGCGCCCTCCTTACGCTGCCGTCCTACGAGTCGGTGATGCAGGCCGCGCTTAGGGCGACGCGGCGCATGATCGCCTTCCAGAGCCTCAACCATGGCACCGAAGCAGACACCCTGGACGCGCTCGCTCGCTGGGCCCGCGAATCAACCCCCGCTGGCACCGAACTGAAGTGGTGGGAGACCGCCGCGGGCGCGGCCTCCTCGCTCACCGTCTTTGCGCTCATCGCCGCCGCCGGACGGCCGCTGATCAGCTCGGCCGAGACCGTGGCCCTGGAACGGGCATACTTCCCCTGGATCGGCGCACTGCACGTGCTGCTCGACAGCCTCATCGACCGCACCGCGGACGTGCAGTCTCACCGGCACAGCCTCGTCGAGCACTACACCTCCGTGGAGGAAGCCGCATCTCGCGTGAGCGCGATCGCCGAGCGCGCGGTGCAGACGACCGAGATGGTTCCCCAAAGCATCCAGCACGCGCTGATCCTCGCTGGGATGACGAGCTTCTATCTGTCGGCGCCATGCGCGTCTGACCCGGATGCCTCGCTGATCACCCAGCGGGTGCTCGAGACGATGGGCGCCCTGGCCGCTCCGACGATGGTCGTGCAACGGGCGCGGCGCGCGGCCGAGCGCATGCTGGGCCGGTCCGCGAGCTCCGCGGAGAGCAGCTAGGCCTCATCGCGCGTGTGCAACTTGAAAGTCAAACATTGGACTTTCCCCTTGCCGGGAAGCGGGCGACGGCGAGATCATCCACACGCGTGGACGCTGGATCCAAGCGGGCCCATTGTGCGTGCGGGCCTCTGGGGTCCCGCTCTCCTCCCGCCAGTGAGCGGGCGAGGCGGTCCTACGTGTCCAGCCCGCATTCGACGTCGATCGGATCGCGATGAGCGACACTGGAATCACGATAGAGCTGACGAGCGCGCAGATCGAGCGGGTGGTGCGTCGCGCCTCCGATGGGGACGGCGTCTCGAACCTCCTGGGTGGACTCGCCGGCGGAGCGGAGATGGCGCCGCGCTACCGAGCGTTGACCGAAAGCCCGCGAATGTCACGCTCACTGCTGCTCGGCCTGCTCGTGCTCGCGTCCTTCCCGGCCAACGGCGACGCCCTGGCTGTGACCGACGTCGCCGCTCGACTCGACATGAGCCCGAGCACCACGCACCGCTACCTGACGACCCTGCTCGCTGTGGGACTGCTCGAGCAGGACCCTCGCACACGTCGCTACCACACGCCGAGACCGGGCTAGAGCAGGCGGCCCGGGCTCTTCAGCGCGTCCGAACCCGACCCGCGTCGCCCGCACCTGAGGCTCCCCGCCCGTGCTGTGCCCGAACGGTCTCGCCGAGCGCATCGGCTGCGCGCGCGTGGGCGGCCGTGAAGCCGGGAAGCTCGAGGTCGATTCGCGCTCCCCCCTCTTGGGACTCGCCCGCGCTCACCGTTCCCCCATGGGCGTCTGCGATGCCGCGGACGATCGCGAGTCCCAGGCCCGTCCCACCTGAGGCACGGTCGCGCGCCGCGTCGATCCGGTGGAAGCGGTGAAAGACCCGCTCGCGCTGATCGAGCGGAATCCCCGGGCCGTCGTCTTCGACCAGGAAGCGGATACGTTCGCCGGGCGCGCTCTGGACCCGCATGCGCACCGTCCCGTCCGCCGTGGTGTGCTCGATCGCGTTTCCGACGAGATTGCGCAGCGCCTGTGCGAGTCGATCGGGATCGGCGCGCAGCGTGCCGGCGGGGACCGGGCCCAGCTCGAAGTGCCGGTTGGCGAGCAGGCTCATCCCGTCCCAAAGCTCCCCGACGTACGCCGAAAGGTCGATCCACTCGATGCGCAGGAACTCCGTCTGCTCGGTCTTGGCCAGCAGCAGCAGATCGTCGACCAGGCGGCTGATGCGCGCGATCTCGGCCTGCACGAGGCGCTCGACTCGGCGCACCTCCTCGCCGGAGGGCTCTCGCTGGGAGGCGAGCACTTCGAGCTGGCCCCGAATGACGGTCAACGGGGTACGCAGCTCGTGCGAGGCGTCGGCCACGAACGCGCGCTGGCCCGCGAACGCGTCGGTCAGACGGTCGAGCATGTGATTGAAGGCGTCGGCCAGCACCTTGACCTCGTCGCCCTGGCCGCCCGTGTGGTGAATCCGCGGGTACAGGTCGCCGGCGTCCACGCGCGCCGCCACGGCGGCCATCTTGCGCAGGGGACTCGACAGGCGCGCACCGACCAGATAGGAGGCCAGCAGCGCGCCGGCGAGCGCCAGCAGCCCCGCGAGGATGAAAGCGCGGGCGACGCTGCGCTGCGCATGCGCGACGGCCGCCAACGGCTCGCCCACGCCGACGGTCACGGTCAGCCCCCCGGGAACGCGCACCAAGCGCTTGAGCAGGCGCAGGTCGCCGACATCGGGGAGCAACACGGTGGAGTAGCCCGCGGGCGCCGCCAGCAGCCGCGCGGAGAGACGGTTCTCCTGCGCCTGCTCGGCGGGCGTCTCGCCGTGGTCAGGCGACAGGGGCGCGAACACCTCGGGCCGGTTCGTGCTCGTCCCCACTCCCGGAACGAGCACGAACAGCAGGGTCGAGCTCGCGCTGAACGGTTGCGCGCGCACGTAGCGGGTTGCAGCTGCCGAGAGCTGGCGCGGAGTGCGGGATCTCGCCAGCGCGAGGTTGTGTGCCAGCTCACCGGCGTCGCCCGCGGTCTCCTGGTCGATCTGGTGGCGCAGCTGGGTCCCTGTGCCGCGATAGACGGTGACGAACACGATCGCGGTGCACGCCAGCGTCACGAGCGCCAGCCAACCCGCCAGGCGCCAGCGCAGCCCGGTGGGGGGAAAGCGTCGGAGGGTCGACATCGCCGTCAGCTCGCGCTGCCGAGGCGATAGCCCACCGCGCGCACGGTGAATATCGGTGCCGGCTCCCCCGGGCGCCCCAGCTTGCGCCGCAGGTAGCCGACGTACACGTCCACCACGTTGGTCGCGGGGTCGTGCTCGTAGCCCCACACGGAGCTGAGGATCTGCTCGCGCGAGACGACCTGACGATGGTGACGCAACAGGAAGACGAGGAGCTCGAACTCGGTCGTCGAGAGCGCCACCAGCTGACCACCGCGGCGCACCCTGCGGCTCAGCAGATCCACCTCGATGTCCTCGGCCGCCAGCGTGCTGGCCGACACCTGCGCGACGACGCGCAGCTGGGCCCGCACGCGCGCCACGAGCTCGGCCATCGAGAACGGCTTGACGAGGTAGTCGACCGCCCCCGCTTCGAGTCCCTCCACGCGGTCCTCGATCTCGCCCCGCGCGGTCAATACGATCACAGGGAGGCTCGGCATCGCTCGCCGGACGGACTCGAGTATCTCCAGGCCGCTGCGCCCGGGGAGCATGAGGTCCAGCACGATCGCGTCGCAGTTCCCCCTCAACGCGAGCCGCTCACCCTCGATGCCGTCGAGCGCGGCCTCCACGGCAAAGCCCTGGGCCTCCAGACCTCGCCGCACGAAGTCGACGATCCCGGGCTCGTCCTCGATGACGAGCACCCTGGCGCACTCCGCCGATCCCTCCTCCTCGCCCGCACGCTCGAGCTGGGACGCGACGCGCTCCCGACCCGGGTCTGGCGTGACTGCCATGTCTCACAGGATAAGGCTCGACGCCAGATTCCCTTCTCCTGCTCAAAAACTCAATGAGCTTTCTCATGCAGCGGTTACCCGATCCTTAGTCAAGATGAGCACACTCGTTCCATGGCAGTCGACCGCCAGACATCCCCGGCGCACGCCCGTGCTTACTCCGCATCTGTGGGAATCAAAGCTCTGACCGGCGGGGGAACGACCGGCAACGAGCGACTCACAGCCGCGACGGGCGCCGTACTGCTCGGCCTGCTGGCGGTCCTCGGTGTGACGATCCTCCGCATACGTCCGCTCCTGTCGGTGCACCTGTTCGTGGGGATGCTGCTGATCCCGCCCGTCCTGTTGAAGCTCGCCACCACCGGCTACCGGTTCGTGCGCTACTACGCCGCGAACCCCGCCTACCGGCGCAAGGGTCCACCGACGGCGGTGCTGCGCATGATGGCGCCGCTCCTCATCATCTCCACCGCCGTCGTGCTCGCAAGCGGAGTGGCGCTCCTGTTCGTCGGCCCCTCCTCGCGTCACACGCTGCTGCCGATCCACAAGGCGAGTTTCTTCATCTGGCTCGTCTTCACCGGGCTTCACGTGCTCGGCCACCTGCCCGGGCTGCCCGATGTGCTGCGTGCCGACTACAGCCGCTCGGCCGGCTTGGGCAACGATGTGACAGGTCGCAGCGGTCGCATGCTCGCGCTCGCGGGCGCCCTCGTCGCGGGCGCCGTGCTGGCCATCCTCGTCATCCCCGAGTTCGGTCCCTGGCTGCACGCCGCCGGCGTCTTTCACCACGACGGCTGAAATCGACATGCGTAACCACACCACTCATACACGCGACGCCGCTCTGCGCCAGCTGCAGCGCATCAACCGCTGGATGATCGCCGGCAGCATCCTGCTCACCGGAGTGATGGCCGACGTGGCGGCCAACGCGTTTCCGGGCAAGACGATCAAGCACGGCGCGGCGAGCACGGGTAAGAGCGCAGGCGCGAACTCGACAGGAGCAGGGACCTCGACGGGCGTGCTCAAAGCACCCGCCCAGGCGCCGCAGGCAACCGCGGAATCCCAGTCCTCTGAAGGATCCGCGCCCGCACAGGAATCGGCGCCCGCTGGAGAAGCCTCGCCTTCCCAGGAATCGGCGCCGTCTCAGGAATCGGCGCCCGCTCAGGAATCGGCGCCCGCTCAGGAATCGGCGCCCGCTCAGGAATCGGCGCCAGAACAGCAAGCGACCCCCGAACCTGAATCCTCGGGACCGGTCGTCTCCGGTGGCTCCTGAGATGCACCCGATGTCCGCCTCACCCCCTCCCCTCGCAAGCTCGAGCTGGGAGGCGCTCGGGACGGGCGTGGTTCTGCGTCTGACCGACCCCTCCGGGCTCCAGGCGGCACGCGCGGCCGTCGAGCTCGAGCTCGCGGCGATCGACCGAGCGTGCAGCCGCTTTCGCCCCGACTCCGAGCTCTCGCGCGTGAACGCACACGCGGGACGCTCGACGACGGTCAGCCCGCTGCTGATCGAGGCGCTGGAGCTGGCGTTACGCGCCGCCGAGCTCACCGGCGGTGACGTCGACCCGACGATCGGCCGCGCGCTCGAGCTCGCCGGATACGACCGCGACTGGCGGCTGCTCGCTCCGCCGGCGGAGCAGCCCGAGCAACAGTTGAAGATCACCGCGCGCGTGCGTGCGGGATGGCGCTCGATCTCACTGGACCGCGAGAGCCTGGCGATCCGTGTGCCGGCTGGAATCAGGCTGGACCTGGGCGCGACCGCCAAAGCGTGGGCCGCAGATCGCGCCGTCGCGGCAGCGGCGTCCGCCGGCGGCTGTGGCGCGCTCGTGAGCATCGGCGGCGATATCGCGACCGCGGGGAGCGCGCCGGCGAGTGGCTGGCGGATCCGGGTCACCGACGACCATCGCAGCGACCCCTCGGCCCCTGGACAGACCATCTCGATCCGTTCAGGTGGACTTGCGACCTCCAGCACAGCTGTGCGGCGCTGGAGTCACGACGGGCACACCATGCACCACATCATCGACCCCGCCACGGGCGCTCCCGTGCGTGCCACCTGGCGCACCGTCAGCGTCGCCGCCGCCAACTGCATGGACGCGAACATCGCCACCACGGCGGCGCTCGTGCGAGCGAAGGCAGCCCCCGACTGGCTCGCGGCGGTCGGCCTTCCCGCCCGGCTCGTCGACTGGGATGGGAACGTCACCGCAGTCGGGCACTGGCCGGCCGAGGCGCCGGTCCCGACCGCCGTCAAGAACGTCGCGGCGTTCGACCGAGGCGCGTACGCGCGACCGCCGATCCACGCGGGCGTGCGCACCGCGGAGGCGCAGCGAGCATGACCAGCCTGCTGGCGGCCTCCGGGCCAAGCCTCTACTGGTATTTGACGCGCTCGACGGGCGCGATGGCGCTCCTGCTGCTGACGATCGCAATCGCGCTCGGCGTCATCGACGTCCAGCGGTGGAGCACGCCGCGCTGGCCGCGCTTCTTGGTCGACTCGCTGCACCGCAACGTGTCGCTGCTCGCGATGTTGTTCCTCGTGCTGCACATCCTCACCTCGGTGCTGGACAGCTTTGCGCCGATCGGGCTCGCCGACACGATCATCCCGTTCATCGGCTCCTACCGGCCGTTCTGGCTCGGTCTCGGAGCGGTCGCCTTCGACCTGATCCTCGCGGTGATCATCACCAGCCTGCTGCGTCAGAGGATGGGGTTCGCCACGTGGCGCGCGATCCACTGGCTCACGTACGCGAGCTGGCCGATCGCGCTGCTGCACGGCTTCGGCACGGGCAGCGACGTCAAGAGCACCTGGCTCCTGCTGCTGAGCATCGGCTGCACAGCGGTCGTCGTGGGCGCAGTGCTCACGCGGGTGCTGGCCGGCTGGCCAGCGAACCTCCGTCTCCGCAGCGCCGCCCTGGGCGGCGCGGGCGCCTTCTCGCTGTTTCTCCTACTGTGGCTGCCCAACGGGCCACTGGGCTCCGAATGGGCGCGACGCTCGGGCACGCCCTCATCGCTGTTGCCGCACTCCCACCTCTCCACGTCTGGCGGGCGATGATGAACCCCCCGCCGTCCACCTTGACCGAGGCGCCGCCCACGATCTCCCGGCAGGGGGCTCCCGCGCTGCCCCGGCTGCTCGCCGGCATCCAGGCGCACGGCGCGATGACGCTCGACGAGCACCTCGCGCTTCACGGACCCCTCCCGCTGGGCAGCCGCGGACGGCGCAGGCACACCAGCGAGCACGCCGCGATCCTGCTCGAGGAGATCGAGCGCTCGGGCCTGCTCGGCCGAGGCGGCGCGGCCTTCCCCACCGCCATCAAGATGCGGGCGGTCGCCGCCGGTCGCGGACGAGCGATCGTGGTGGCCAACGGCGCCGAGGGCGAGCCGGCGAGTCTCAAGGACCGCACCCTGCTGGAGATGCTTCCCCACCTGGTGATCGACGGCGGGATCATGGCCGCCGAGGCGGTGGGCGCCGATGAGCTGATCGTGTGCGCGTGCGAGTCGGCGGGCGCGAGCGTCGAGAGCATGGAGCGCGCGATCGAGGAGCGCAGCCGCTCGGCGTCGGCCGCGCAGTCTCCCAAGTTGCATCTCACGACGGTGCCCGGCCACTATGTCGCCGGGCAGGAGTCGGCGCTCGTCAACTATCTCGGCGGCGGTGAAGCGAAGCCGACCTTCACGCCGCCGATGCCCTTCGAACAGGGCCTCGCGCGCCGACCGACGTTGATCAACAACGTCGAGACCCTCGCGCACATCGCGCTGATCGCGCGCCATGGAGCGCCCTGGTTCCGCCAGCTGGGGACGCCCACCCAACCCGGATCGACCCTCGTCACGCTGTCGGGGCCCGTCGCACATCCCGGCGTCTATGAGATCGAGCACGGCGCGTCGCTGTCCTCGCTGATCGACGCCGGCGGCGGGACCACCGCGCGCATCCGGGCCGCTCTCCTGGGCGGCTACGCCGGCGCCTGGATCGGCGGTGAGCGCCTGCGCGGCGTCGCGCTGTCCAAGGAACATCTCGCTCCCCACGGCGCCTCGCTCGGAGCGGGCGTCGTGCTGCTGCTCTCCGAGGACGCCTGTCCCGTGGCCGAAACCGCGCGTGTCGGACGCTGGCTGGCCGGTCAGAGCACTCACCAGTGCGGCCCATGCGTCCACGGCCTGGACGCCCTCGCGAGCGCGATCGAGGAGGTCGCCGGGGGCACCGCCCAGCCGCGGGCCTCTGAGCGCATCGAACGCCTGGCCTCGCTCACGACGCGCCGCGGCGCCTGCGCGCACCCCGACGGGGCCGTCAAACTGCTGCTCAGCGCACTGGAGACCTTCGAGAGCGAGTTCTCAGACCACGCGCGCCACGGACCATGCGACGCCTGCTCGCGGCCCTCGGAGCTGCCGTTGCCGGCCCGTCCGATCGCCGAAGAAGCCTCGCGAAGGACGCTGCTGCGATGAGCCATCGCGTGCGGATCAACCCGATCAAGTGCGAGGCCCACGGCATGTGCGCCGAGCTACTGCCCGAGCGGATCACGCTCGACGAGTGGGGCTATCCGCTGCTCGACGAGACACCGCTGCACGGCTCGCAGGTCGAGCACGCGATCCGAGCCGCCCGCGCGTGCCCCACGTTCGCGCTGCTCGTCGAACGCGAGCGGTCGGCGCGCAGCGGCCGTGCCCGCGCCCCAGTCCCCGGCTGAGCTGGCCGGGCCCCGGCGCGCGCGTCACATCGAGAGCATGTGCGAGGCGGCCAGGCCCGCCCACTCCTCATACGGAGCGAAGAAGTCGCGCACCTGTTGCTCGTCGGCGCGGGCGCGAGGATCGCCGCTCAGCAGCCGACCGACCAGCTTCAACAGCCCCACGTCTGCGGCCGGCAGCTGGTCGTGGCGGCCCTGGCCGTGTAGCGCGAGCATCTCCACGGTCCAAGCGCCGACACCCGGGATCGCGCGCAACCGCCGCCAGCCTCGCTCGTGGTCCGGGCTGTACAGATCCACACGGCCGCGCGCCACCTCCCGGGCGGCGCGCACGAGCGCGAGCGCGCGTCCGCCGGCGAGGTCGAAGGACTGAAGCACAGCCGGTGCAGTACCCGCCAGCACGGCCGCGGCGGGAAGGTCGCGCAGACCGCTGTCCACACCGTCGCGGTCCACCCAGCGGCGCCCCAGCACCGCCACCACCCGGCGCTCGATCGCGGCCGCCCGCTCATACTCGATCAGCTGCTCGCAGATCGCCCACGCGAGCGCCTCGAAGGGCTCGGGCCGACGCAGCACCCTCAGCCACGGACGCCGCCGCAGAGAGCCTCCGATCAGCGGATCGCGGGCGAACCTGCGCAGAAACGGTCGCAGGTCCTCATCCACCCCCAGGGCGAAGCGCATCCGCCGGATGCCATGGGCGGCGGCGGCGGGGGTCGCGGCGCGAGCTCCGAGGAGAACCATCTCGGGCGAGGGCTGCACGACCCTGACCAGGACTGGAAGATCCTCGTGGTGGAGCAGACGCTCCAGCACTCCACCGCGGTGGCGCAGCGTACCGTCCATAGCGCTCCGCAGCGCCAGGCGAAACGGACCGAGGGGTGTGACCTCCTGGCGCAGCTCGACCAGGTCGCTCAGTGCCCCCTCAGCGATCCCCACCTGAGCCGCCGAGCAGATGCACGTCGACGAGCAGCGAGCGGCTGCTCACGATCTGTAGGAGCTCGCCGGCCCTGCTCGTCCTGCGAGCCCCGCGCCGACCCAGTTCCCGCCCTGTCCGCCCGCCTTTGACGCGCGCCGGGGAGCGACGCTGGTGGCGATGCACCAGGCCGACGACCGCCGCTCCGGCCACGAACCCTCCGGCGGCGACCGCGGCGACCTGAACCGCGGGGATCACGATCGCGGTCCGACGCTCGCCCGGCAGGGTGCCGGGGACGGGCTCCGCCTGCACGATCTGCGGCGCACCCGAGAACACCGGAAAGGCGTCAAGCACCTCGCCGTCGTCGGTGATCGTGCCCTGATCGGAGGCGACAGGGGCCGGGTCGGGCTCAGGAGGCTCGTTCACCCTCACGCGGCCAAGTGTAGAGGGCATCCCAGATCGCTTCTACAGCACGCGCTCGTAGACGCGGTAGCGCTTGACGATCCGACCGCCCATCGCTTCCATGCCGCGGTTCATCGCCGTGTTGGTCTCGAGGATCCAGCCCATCTCCCCGCCGGACTGCGGCCGCACGGCGGCCGCGTTGAAGTGTTCGACGTACAGCTTGGCGGCGACGCCCGTGTGCTGGTAGGAGGGCTTGACCCCCAGAAAGCCGACACGGACGCGATCGGTGATGCGACCCTTGTTCAGGAAGTGCCACCAGCCGAACGGCAGCAGCCGACCCTTCATCTTCGCCAGCACCTGGTTGATGTCCGGGAAGGTCATCGCCATGCCCACGACCTCACCGGTGTCGATGCGCTCGGCGATGAAGCACCAATGCTTGTCGAACACGAGCTGGATCTCCTGTGCGTAGGCGTCGAGGTCCTTCTTGGAAAAGGGCACGAAGTCCCAGTTCTCAGACCAGGCCGAGTTGTAGACCGCGGCGAAGGCGTCCATGTCTTTGCGCAACTGCCGGCGGCGCATCGGGCGCACCCTGATCCCGTGCTCGCTCTCGACCTTCTCGGCCAGCTCGAAGATCACGGGCAGCACCTTCGCCCGGTCTGACACCTCGAGGTTCCACATCAGCAGGTCCATCGCCTTGGTCATCCCCGCCCGCTCCATGAGCTGCTGGTAGTAGGGGGGGTTCCACGGCTGGACGATCATCGGGCGCAGGTCATAGCCCTCGATCAGCACGCCGCTCTCGTCGTTCATCGCGAAGCTCGCCGGGCCGACCATCCGCTCGCGGCCACGCTCGCGATGCCACGCCTGGGCGGCGTCGAGCAGCGCCTCGGCCACCTCCTGGTCGTCCTCCAGCTCGAGGAAGCCGAACCAACCCCAGTTCTTCTGCTGGTAGTCGTTGAAGGCGTGGTTGACCTGGGCGCTGATGCGGCCCACAACCCGCCCGTCGCGGCGCGCAAGGAAATACTCGGCCTCGCCGTGGGTAAAGAAGGCGTTCATGCGGCGGTTGAGGAACAGCCGGCGCTCGAGCTTCAGCGGGGGGACCCACAGCGGATGGTTAGCATGCAGGCGAAAGGGCAGCTCGATGAACGCCTTTAGGTCCCTTCTGCCCGAGACCGCTGTGACTTCGACTCCCACTGGCCGGGCACACTACATGCACACTTCCACCGACGTCTTCGCCAAGGTCCGCGACCACGACCGCTCGGCTGTGCTGGCCGCGGCGCGCGAGGCCGACGTGCTGCCCTACTTCCACGTCCTGACGTCCCCGGCGATGCCGGTCGTGGAGATGGAGGGCGTCGAGCGGATCATGCTCGGATCCAACAACTACCTCGGCCTGACGGGCGACGAGCGCGTCATGCGGGGAGCCGAGGACGCGCTGCACCGCTTCGGGACCGGGCTGACAGGCTCGCGCCTGCTCAACGGGACGATCCCGCTGCACCTCGAACTGGAGCGCGAGATCGCCGACTGGATGGAGACCGAGGACGCGCTCGTGTTCAGCACCGGCCATCAGGCCAACCTCGGCGCGCTGGGAACGCTGCTCGCCCCCGCGGACACGGTGATCGTGGACTCCGGCGACCACGCATCGATCCTCGACGGCTGCCTGCTCTCGCGCGCCAAGCTCCGCCCGTTCCGCCACAATCGCATGGACAAGCTCGAGAAGATGCTCGAGCGCGCCCAGTCCGACGGCGGCGGCGTACTGGTGGTCGTCGACGGCGTCTTCTCGATGGAGGGCGACATCGCGCCGCTCGGCGAGATCTGCGATCTGTGCGAGCGCTACGGCGCGCGCCTGCTGGTCGACGAGGCCCACGGCGCCGGTGTTCTCGGCGAGCGCGGAGCTGGCACCGCCGAACTGCTCGGCGTCGCCGAGCGGGTCGACCTGCGCGTGGGCACGTTCTCGAAGTCGCTGGCCTCCTGCGGAGGCTTCGTGGCGGGTTCGAGTGAGGTGATCGACTACCTGCGCATCTCCTCGCGCTCCTTCCTGTTCACCGCCTCCTCCGTGCCGGCCGCGGTGGGTGCCGCGCTCGCCGCGCTGCGCGTGGTGCGCTCCGAGGAGGGCCCGCCTCTGCTGGCTCGGGCGCTCGAGAACGCCCGGCGCCTGCGCGACGGACTGCACGAGCGCGGCTTCGCGGTCGTGGCGCCGCAGAGACTGCCGGCGAATGCCCGCGTGCAGGAGCATGCACCGGGCCTGCGCGGTGGAGGCGCGGACCCGTACACGATCGTCACGCCGATCGTCCCGGTCCTCGTCGGCGACGACTGGAAGGCGGCGCTCTTGTGGCGGGCGCTCTACGACGCCGGCGTGTTCGTGAACACCGCCCTGCACCCAGCGGTGCCGCCGGGCGGCGCGCTGCTGCGCACGAGCGTGATGGCCACGCACGATGCGCCGACGCTCGACCGCGCCCTCGACGTCTTCGCACGGGTCAAGCGCGAGTTCGAGTCCGAGCACGGGCCGCTGCCGAGCTGATCGCAGTTCTGCCCGCGTGCGGCGCGCGCAGAACTTGTCCATTTCTTCACAAGTGCCTGCGCCAACGAAAAAGGTCGCTTCTAGCGAACGAAGCGCGGGCCCACAGTTGACCGAAGGCCCCGTCCTCGCGTAGCTTCCCTCTGCGCTCCAGATGACCGTTTGGGATTTGCCCCGCGTGGATGTTGGAAGGGGGGGGTGGTATGGCGGAAGAACCGCGAGCTGCGGATGGATTTTCCACGGCCATGACGGGCGCGTATCGATAAAAACCAGCAAGCATGTTGCCCGCCGCGCGAGCCCCGCGGCGGCGAGGGGGAGAACGCACAAATGAACGCGACTGCGATGATTGTCCCTGCCCGTCCTCAGTACATGCGCGCCCTGGAGCGCGCCAACAAGGTTCGACTCGCCCGTGCCGAGCTGAAGCGGCTGGTGGCGATGGGCGAGCTCCCGGTCGCCGAGGTGATCCTCGATTGCCCCTGGGAGGCCGAGAGCATGGCCGTGGCGGACCTGCTGATGAGCCAGCGCCGCTGGGGTCAGACTCGCTGCCGCAAGTTCCTGGCGCAGATCCCGATGTCCGAGAAGAAGACCGTCGGCTCGATGACCGACCGCCAGCGACACACGCTCGCGGCGATGCTCAGCTGCTCTGAGCGGGGTCGCGCTTGGAGCGCGACCCCCTGGGTAACGGACAGCCTGACGAGAGCTTGAGCTGCCACCAGCCGGCGAGCATGCCGATCAGACCCAGGCGCGGGCGGACCTCCCAGACGCCGCATCCGCCCTGGCCCAGATCTTTGACCGGTAGGCGCACGAACTTGTAGCGGCCGGGCTCGAGCCTCATACGCTCGAGCTGCTCGCGCGCGCGGCGCTCATGTTCGACGCGTGCCGCCGCGAGCCCGCGCAGCTCCGCTACGCGGCCCACGAGGCGATCGCGCGAGCGCTCGAGCTCGGCGAGGTCGAGCAGGCGGGGGCCGCGCGAGAAGCGCTCGCTGTCCCCGCGCGGCGCAGAGATGTGCGGGAAGGTGTCGACGAGGATGCCCGAGAGCTCCCGCTCGAGCATCGCGATCTGGGTCTTCAGCGAGCCCCTCGCCGCCCGTTCGGCACAGCGAGCTCGATCGTCGAGAACCCGCTCACGCTCACCACAGCCGCGCGCGCGAACGGCGAACCAGGTGCCCTCTGGAGCGCCTAGATCGACCAACTGCTGCTCATCCTGGGCCACAACCCACTCCTCCCGGCAGACCGGAGACGACGATTCTACAACGCCCGCGCGGACCGCGCCGGGCTGACCCGCGCCGCACCGCGCCGGGACGCTCACCGCGACTCGAGCGCCGCGCGGCAGGACCACAGCGCCTCTTCGGCGTAGAGCGTCGGCACGCCGGCCACCTGGACCGCGAAGAGCGTAAGGCGGCGCGTGTCCGCGCCCGCCGCGTGGCCGGGGGCAAGCTCGCCGAACAGGATCGCGATCGCCGCCGCTGAGTCCGCGACGACGAGGCGTCCCGCGGGCAGGATCGGCGCGTCGGTGGAGCGTCCCAGCCGCTCGTCCTCGCGGCTGGGACGTATGCCGAGCGGTCCGTCCAGCGACGCCGTGTCGAGCGCCCACACCGGCACAGCCGTATCCGTCAGTGCGATCAGGAGCACGTCCGCCAGCAGGCCGCCCGTCAGAAAGCCGCCGCGCAGCATCCGCTCGAGCACCGCCTCCTCGATCGGCGTACGCACCACGTCGGGATCGAGGCCGATGTGTCGAAAGAAGATGCGGTAGGCGGCGGGAACGGGCTCGCGTCTGATCCCCACCGCGCGAGCGCCGCGAAACTTGTTGGACAGTTCGCGCAGCCGTCCCTCGATGTCCGGCGGCGAGGCACCGGTGAGCGACTCCCGGCGGGCGACGTGCACCTCCAGCGTCAGGAGACGCAGCGCGGGTAGCTCCTCCTCCACCTCGCGTGCACGCCAGCCGACCTCGGGCCCAGTCGCGTCGCTCACCCAGCCGGCCCCCGCCATCCGCGGGCCCGCGACGCCGCCACCAGCTCGCTGACGCGGACGCGCAGGCTCGCCAGCGACACACGTCGAAGCAGCGCCCGGCTCTGAACGACCCCGCCGGGATAGGCGAAGGTCACCTGGGGGCAGCTCGCCACCTTGTAGAGCACCGCGAGCGCCCCGTCGGCGTCGATGCCCACCGGAAGCGTGAGGCCACGTGAGCGCATCAGCCCGCGTAACGGCCCACGGTCGCCCTTGATCGCCACGGCCGCGAAGCCCACGCCCGGGAATGCGGGCGCGAGCGCCTGCAGGTCGCTGAGAACGCCTGGGCAGGCGCCCGCGTCGACGAACAGCGCGAGCACCACCGGACCCCTTTCATACAGCTGGCATATGTTGAGGATCTGCGCTCCGCGCAGCGAACAGGCCGGGACGCGTCCCGCCGAGCCCTGATCCGGGCGCGTGGCGACATCCGCGTCGCCGCTCAGCCCGCCGGACGCCAGTGGCACGGCGAACGGCGCGAGCGGCGCGCCCGGCGGGATGCCGGTGGCGCCGTTGGGCTTGGTGAGCGCCGTGTTGATCGTGATCAGCACGAGCGCCAGGAGCCCGAGCACCCCGACGTAGCGTCCATACCTGGGGCTGTGAGGACCCGCGGGGCGCTGCTGCCCGCCGCTGCTGCCCGCCGCCCGATCCGCGCCGCGCTCGTCGTCGTGCGAGGGGCGCTCAGGCCGGCTCATGGCCTGGCCCAGCCCTCCGAGCCCCGCCTTCGGCGGCCGTGCCCGCGATTACGAGCGCCGCCGGGAGCGCCACCAGCACGCCGATCAGCGAGACGCTCAGGTCGATCAGCGTGACCAGGCCGAAGTCGCGGAGCATGCGGATGTCAGACAGCGCCAGCACGCCGAAACCCGCGATGGCCGTCGCGCCCGACGCCGCCACCGCGGCGCCCGTGCGGCGGTAGCTTCTGCGCAGCGCCTCGATCGTGTCGTATCCCGCCAGACGCTCCTGACGGTGGCGCTCGGACAGAAGCACGCTGAACTCCGTGGAGAGCGCGATCACCAGCGCGCCGAGCGTCACCGACATCGGGTTCAGCGGCACCCTCACCGCGAACAGGATCAGCGCCGACCAGCCTGTGGCGAGCACGATCGGGACCAGCGGGGCGAGCGCCCGGCGTCTGTCGCCGCGGAAGGCGAGCAGAAGCACGAGGGCGACCGCCGCGATACCTGCGAGCAGCGTCTCCAGACGCCGCCAGGGGTCGGCCACCTGCGAGCCCGATCGAGCCGCGAGCACGGGCAGGCCGACGAGACGGGCGCTCACGCCGGGCGGCGGGTGCAGGCTCGAGCCCATCTCATCGATCAGCCGCTGCTGCTGGTCGAGCCCCATCAGGCGAATGCCAAACGCCAGGGTGGCCACGCGCCTGTCAGGAGTGATCACGTCCTGGGAGAAATACGGCGGGATCACGCTCAGCATGCCGCGCACGGTCTGCGCGGAGAGCTTGCTCGCGGTGGAGGAGCCGGTCCCGTGACCGGGGAACAGGTCGGGCAGCGAGAACGCCGGACACAGTCGCGCCTTGCCGCAGCCCCGCGCGGAGCTGTATCCGAAACGAGCGAGCACCGCGCTCTGGTAGGAGCTCATCCATTCGATCGTCGCGGGCTCGGCCACATTCCTCCCGGAGACCATCAGGTCGATTTCGCCGCCCACGCCGGTGGTCCGCTCGAGCGCGCTCAGGGCCTCGAGCGAGCTCAGGCTATGCGGGACGAGCTTGGTGATGTCGGTCTCGACCCTGGTCTGGGTGTCGAGCCCCCAGCCGAGCGCCGCGAGCGCCAGCCCGACGCACAGAACGCGCCCCGGGCGGCGCACCGCCACCCCCAGCGCGACGCTCATCACCAGGCGGGTGAGCGGGTTCTCGGCGAGCAACTCGCGCGCACCGCGCCACGCGGATCCCAGCGCCGCCATCCGCGCGGCCACGATCCTCGGTTCGCCTCCCCGTCCGCCGAGCGCGAGCGCGGCAGCGCCCGCCGTGAGCGCGCACACCAGCGCGATCACCACCCCGACGCACAGCAGCACGCCGAATCCGCGAACCATCGGCACGGGCGAGAGCAGCAGCACGAGCATCGCCGCCGCGCTGGCCGCGCCGGCCGTAGCGATCGTCGGCGCACCGAGGGCCGCGGCGCGCGCGATCAGCTCCGGCGTGCCCGCCCCGCTCTCGCCGGCGCCTTCTGCCTGGCGCTCGAACGTCTCACCGATGCGCGACTGGAACTGGATCGCGTAGTCGACCGCCAGCCCGACGAGCACCGGCAGCACGGCGATCGAGGCCATCGTCAGCGACGCGCCCACCGCGGAGAGCGCCCCGAACGTGATCGCGGCGGCGAGCATCGCCAGCGCCAGCGGAAGCAGGCGCGGACTCCCGAGGAAGATCAGGCCGAGCGTCGCCGCCATCACGAGCAGGACGGCGATCAGCAGCAGCTCGATCGAGTGCGTGATCGAGCTGGTCAGTTCGGCGACGATCACAGGCTCGCCCGTGAGCAGATAGGACCCGCCGTGCTGCAGGCGCCACTGCGGCATTTCGACGGCCTGGCGGATGAGCCCGATCGTCCTCGTCCGCTGTGCTTCGGAGAGGCCCGCCTTCATCCGAACCGACACCAGCGCGGCGTCGCGGTTGGGGAACAGGTAGGCGAAGCGCTGCTTGGGCGTGCCCGCCGGCTTTTTCGAGTCGAACACGAGCGCCGATACGAAGTTGGCGTCGTCGATGCTCGGCTGCGAGGTCAGCCCGTATTGGAGCGCGAGCTTCACCAGCCCCTCCTGGAAGCGGACGATCGTGATCCTGCTCGCCTGCCGGCCGAGCTTGTGCGCCTGGGCGGGCGAGAGCCCGCGGGCGAGCGCCGCGCGGGTGACCGCCTGTTCAGCCTGCTTGGCCTGCGCCTGGGCCTGGCGGGTCTGGGAGCTGAGCTGTTCGTCGATCTGCCCGGCGGCCTCGTTGATGAACGTGCCGGGGCCGAACACCACCTTCACCGTCTTGGCTCGCGCCAGCGCCCCGCACGGCCCGTTTGCCCCACCCTCCGCGGCGAGCGAGGCGGCCGGGACGTTGCCCGACAGGCAGCCCTCCAGTCCAAGCAGCCGGTCGACGTCGGAGCTGAGCACGAGCTGCTGCAGGCTGCCCTTCACCAGCACCGCGATCGGCTCTTCGCCGAAGCCCCGATAGAAGCGCTGGGTGGCCCGGTAGTCGGAGCTCGAGCTCGAGACGAACGTGTTCGCGGCCGCCGTCGGGCGCAGCCTCAGCGCGAGCGCCGCCCCCCCCAGCCCGAGCACCACGGCGAGCGCGAGCACGAGCCGCGGGCGCCTGGCCGCGCCGCCCGCCACGGCTGCGAGGAGTGCTGATGCGTTCACGGGCGAAGGCCAGCCCCGCCCGCATGCCCAGCGCGCCCGCTCACTCCATTCCGAGGGGTCCGGTCGACTCGCCGGAGAGGAACTGGCGCACGAACGGGTTTTCTGATGCGAACAGATCCTGCGCGGGACCGGACTCGACGATCCGTCCCTTCCACAGCACCGAGATGTGCTCGGCCACGCGGCGCGCGCTCATGATGTCGTGCGTGATGACCACGTAGCACCCGCCGTTCTCGGCGTGGACCTCCTTGATCAGCTCGCACAGGAGCGCGGTGCGCACCGGATCGAGTCCCGAGTCCGGCTCGTCGAACAGGACGATGTCGGGTTCCAGCACCAGCGCGCGCGCGAACCCGGCCCGCTTTCGCATCCCGCCGGAGAGCTCGTTGGGCATCTTCTCGTTCGCCTCGCCCAGCCCGACCTCGCGCAGACGGCTGTTCACGATCTCGGCGATCTCCTCCTCGCTCTTCTCGGTGTGCTGGCGCAGGGGAAAGGCGACGTTGTCGTAGAGGTTCATCGAGCCGAACAGAGCGCCGTCCTGGAAGAGGACGCCGAACTTCTTGCGCATCTCGAACAGCTCAGCGTCGGGCAGGCTCGGAACCGAGCGGCCGTGCACGATCACGTCGCCCTCGTCCGGATAGAGCAGCCCGACGATGTGCTTGATGCAGACCGACTTTCCCGTGCCCGAAGGACCGAGGATCATGGAGATCTTGTCCTCCGGAAGCGACATGTTCAGGCCCCGCAGCACGTGGTTGCGCCCAAAGGACTTGTGGACGTCGATGAACTCGATCGCATCCGGGGCCTCCGAGGGGCGGACGGTCCCTGTGTGGAAGCTGAACTCGTCCTCCTGAGGCGGTCTGTCGTCGGCCATCCGAGTCAGCCTCCGATCGGAGCTCGAGGATTGGCGCCCCAGAAGATCTGGGTGCCGAGCATGCCGATCACGTGCACCAGCACGAGGTTGAGCACCATCGACTTGGCCGTCGCGGTGCCCACGCCCACGGGCCCGCCACTGGCGTTGTAGCCGTAGTAGCAGCCCACGAGCACGATCGAGGTGGCCATGAACATCGCCTTGACCAGGCTGTATACGAAGTCCGGCGGATTCTGGAACTGCCAGAAGATCAGGAAGTAGCCACCTGAGGAGACCGCCCCCACCTGCTGCACCACCGCGATGTAGGAGGCGAGGAAGCCGGCGCCGATCGCGGCCAGGTACATGAACGGCAGCACCAGCCACGCGGCCAGCAGGCGCGTCGCGCACAGGAAGGTCACGGAGTTGATCCCCATCACCTCGAGCGCGTCGATCTCATCAGAGATGCGCATCGCGCCGAGCTCGGCCACGATGCCCGTGCCGACCTTCGCGGCCATCATGTAGCCGAACGCGTACGGCACGAGCTCGCGCAGGTCGCACCACGCGGTGAACACGCCCGCGTAGGCGGGCGCGCCCTGGGCCTCGGTGAAGTACGCGCCCTCGATCCCGCACTCCAGGCCGATGATGAACACCAGCGACCAGATGATGAGCGTCGAGGAGAGGATCAGGATCCCCGACTGGCGCAGCGCCTCGCCGAAGAAGCGGAACACCCGCAGACCGAACACGTCGCGGACGATGCTGCCGGTGAACCGGCCCATCTCGCCGGTGGCCGCGAGCCACTCGCGCGGCAGCGCCAGCAGTTCGTTCATTACTTGATCACCAGGATTCCCGGGTGGGTGGCCAGCAGCGTCTGGGTGAACACATAGTCGAACGAGAAGATCGCGAGGAACGCGACGACCACCGCCTGGTTGACCGCGCGGCCCACACCCTCGGCGCCCCCGGAGGCGGTCATGCCCTTGTAGCAGCAGACGATCGCGATGATGGCCCCGAAGATCGTCGTCTTCAGCACCGACCCCCACAGGTCGGTGGTGGAGGCGTTCGCGAACAGGGTCGCCCAGAACGGACCCAACGGCTGGCCGTTGACGAGCTCGGCGATGATCCCACCGAAGATGCCGAACAGCAGCGCGTAGATGTCGAACAGGCCGGTGACGACCATCAGCGCCAGGAAGCGCGGCACGACCAGGTTCTTGACCGGATCCACGCCCAGCACCTGAAGCGCGTCGAGCTCCTCGCGGATCTTACGAGCCCCCAGGTCGGCCGTGATCGCCGTGCCCGCCACCCCGGCCAGCACGATCGCGGTCACGTTGGGGCCGATCTCACGGACGGAGGCGAGGATGAAGAACCCGCCGAGGCGGTCGAGCGCACCGAAGATCGTCAGGAAGTTCGCCGCCTGCAACCCGGGCGCCCCGTAACAGATGGCGACCGTGGAGATGAGCAGCGGAAACCAGCACAGCCGCAGCGCGAACAGGAACTGCGAGACGAACTCCCCGCCATACGGGTAGGGCGGACGCAGGGCCGAGGAGATCGTCCTGCCCGTGAGGATCATCATGTCCCCGATTTCCTCCAGCAGGTTCCTCGTCGGGAAGTATGCCCGCTCGGCCACGCTGCGAACCATCTCTACCAACCCCTCCTCGGGTAACTCTCTAACCGGAGTGAACTGTACGACATGCACCTCCGGGCCGCCCCCGCCAACTCGCCCGGCGGCGCCCGACGGTCCCGCCGCTCCCGCGCCACCACCGCTGGTATCGTGGCGCGATCGTGAGGGGAGGGCGGAGAGTCTTCAATTCGGGTCCGCGCCGCGCCCGCGGCGTGCCCTTCCGAGCGCCGAGGGCGTCGAGGGTGCTCACGGTCGGGACCGTCTCGGTCCTCTCCGTGATCGCCGCCGGCTGCGGCGGCGGCAGCCGTCAGGATGCCCACGAAGCGACGGGCACCTTCCAGATGAAGGTCCTGCGCGCCAGCTTCCCGACCAGCCAGTCGATCGCGCGCCCGACGCGGCTCGAACTCGAGGTGAGCAACACAGGATCGCGCGTCGTGCCGAACGTGGCGGTTTCGCTCGACTCGTTCAACTACACCGCCAGCTACCCCGAACTGGCGGCCAACAAGCGCCCGGTGTGGGCGATCGAACGTGGGCCGGGCGCGATCGCCGAACCGCCCGTGGAAAGCCAGGAGGTCAGCCCGCCCGGCGGCGGCCAGACGGCCTACCTGAACACCTGGGCGCTCGGGCCCCTCGCGGTGGGCGCCACCCAGACCTTCGTCTGGCGGGTGGTCCCCGTCAAGGCCGGAAGGCACACCGTGAGCTTCACCGTGGCGGCCGATCTCGCGGGCAGGACCAAGGCGCGACTCGTCTCCGGGAGCGCGGTGGCGGGACATTTCGCGGTCAACATCGCGCCCGCGCCCCCCACGACCCACGTGGACCCGAACACCGGCAAGATCCTCGCCGGGGCGTACCCCTCCACGCCGTAGCCCGTTTCAGGGCCCCGGCCCGGGTCGGCGGCCGGCCGTTTGGCCTGGTGTCGAACAATCGCGCCGCCGATTTCTCCATCCGGTGACCCCCTCGGCAGGAGTTGGCATTACGATTGGGTTCGGCCCTGCCCTCAGTCGGAGCCCGCGCAAGGGCGGGCGACCAACTTTTCCAGGAGGAATCGACTCAGCCCATGCCCAGGATCCGTCAGCACAACGTCACCGCCGCGCGGTGGAGCTCCAACGGAGCCGCTCTTGGCTCGCCCGACCTGACCATCGCGGACAACCAGGTCTTCGGGGCCAACGTGTTCTCTCCGGCGGTCCAGCGCCGACGGCTGCCCAAGCACGTCTACAAGGCTCTGCAGCGGACGCTCGCGAAGGGCGAGGCGCTCGACACCTCCCTCGCGGACGCTGTGGCGCAGGCGATGAAGGAATGGGCGATGGAGAAAGGCGCCACCCACTACACCCACTGGTTCCAGCCGCTGACCGGGTCGACCGCGGAGAAGCACGACTCCTTCTACGCGCCCGCCGGCGACGGCACGGCGCTGGCCGAGTTCTCCGGCAAGGAGCTGATCCAGGGCGAGCCCGACGCGTCCTCGTTTCCCACCGGAGGCATCCGCGCGACGTTCGAGGCGCGCGGCTACACCGCCTGGGACCCGACCAGCCCGGCGTTCATCCTCGAGAACCCCAACGGCGCGCTGCTGTGCATCCCCACGGCGTTCACCTCCTGGACTGGCGAGGCCCTCGACCACAAGATCCCGCTGTTGCGCTCGATGGACGCGCTCTCGGGCGCGGCCGTGCGCGCGCTCGGGCTGCTCGGCGTCGAGGACGCGTCGCGTGTCTTCACGACGATCGGCTGCGAGCAGGAGTACTTCCTGATCGACGAGCAGTACTACTTCGAGCGCCCCGACCTGCTGACCACCGGGCGCACGCTGTTCGGAGCCAAGCCGCCGAAGGGCCACGAGCTGGACGACCACTACTTCGGGTCGATCCCCGAGCGCATCCTCGCGTACATGCTGGAGGTCGAGCTCGAGCTCGCCAAGCTCGGCGTCCCGATCAAGACGCGCCACAACGAGGTCGCGCCCAACCAGTACGAGGTGGCGCCGATCTTCGAGAACTCCAACGTCGGCGCCGACCACCAGATGATCACCATGCAGATCATGCAGAACACCGCCCGCCGATACGGGCTGGTCTGCCTGCTGCACGAGAAGCCCTTTGCCGGCGTCAACGGCTCGGGCAAGCACAACAACTGGTCGATGGGCACCGACACCGGCTTGAACCTGCTCGAGCCCGGCGACACCCCTGCGGAGAACCTGCAGTTCCTGTTCTTCTGCGCCGCCGTCATCCAGGCGGTCAACAAGTACCAGGCGCTGCTGCGCGCCTCGATCGCGAGCGCGGGGCAGGATCACCGCCTCGGCGCCAACGAGGCGCCGCCGGCGATCATCTCGATCTTCCTGGGCGCAGAGCTCGAGAAGGTCTTCACGGCGATCGAGACGGGCAAGGTGCAGCCCTCCAAGCCGGGCTCGTTCCTCGGTCTGGGTACGCCGGTGCTGCCGCCGCTGCCACTGCACGGCGGCGACCGCAACCGCACGAGCCCGTTCGCCTTCACGGGCAACAAGTTCGAGTTCCGCGCGCTCGGCTCGAGCCAATCGCCGGCCTTCCCCAACACCGTTCTGAACACGATCGTCGCCGAGTGCGTCGACGAGCTCACAGACAAGCTGAAAGCCGCCCTGAAAGGCTCCGCCACGCTCGAGAAGGCGGTCACGGCGGTCGTCAAGGAGGCCTGGTCCGCCAACAAGCAGATCATCTTCGACGGCGACGGCTACTCCGAGGCATGGCACAAGGAGGCCGAGAAGCGCGGCCTCGTCAACCTGCGCACGACACCTGAGGCGCTGCCGTGGCTGATCGAGAAACAGACGATCGCGGCGTTCAAGAAGTACAAGGTCCTCTCCAAGCGCGAGCTCGAGTCCCGCTACGAGGTGTTCACCGAGCAGTACGTGATGAACATCAACATCGAGGCCGAGACGGCGGCATCAATCGCCCGCACTATGGTCCTGCCGGCGGCCGTGCGCTACCTCAACGAGCTGCGCGCCAGCGGCCTGGAGGATCTCATCGGCGAGGTCGAGCCGCGCATCAAAGAGCTCCACTACGCGCTGGTCAAGCTCGAGGACGCGAACCTCCACGAGAACCAGCCGGACAGCTCAGCGCAGAAGTGGGCCGTCTACATGCGCGACACGGTCATCTCCGCGATGGAAGACGTGCGCGAGGTCGCCGACCGGCTCGAGAAGCTCGTCGCCGACGACCGCTGGCCGCTGCCCAAGTACTCGGAGATGCTGTTCATCAAGTAGCCGCTCGCCAGCGCCCGGGCTCGATCACCTGGAGCCCCGGGACCCCGTCGAAATGACGGCTGTTGCGCGTGATGAGAGGAGCGTCGGCATGCAGGCAGATGCCCGCCTGCATGGCGTCGCGTATGTCGATGCCCGCGCCCGCGGCTCGCAGCTCACGCAAGACGCCGCCGGCCAGCATTGCAGCGTCTCGCGTGAGCATCAGACACGGGGCCGCCAGGAGCGCGTCGGCGCTGGTGGGATCGCGCTCGTATTCGCTCCCGAGCGTCAGCTCGAAGGCAGTCACTGCCGTGATCTGAAAGGCGAGGCTGTCGCGGACTCGGCGCACGAGGTCCCGACCGGGCCCAGCGCCGCGAAGAAAGTCGATCAGGACGTCGGAGTCTAGGACTGGGGGACGCGCCAAGTCGCCCACGCCTCTTTGCGCTCGCGCTCCCAGCGCTCCACGTCCATCCCCTGCCACGCACCTTCCGCGGCCGTGATCGCGTCGATCAGCCGGTGACGCTGCGTATCGGATTGGAAGTGCTCGGTCAGCGCCTCCTCGACGATCGGGGAGAAGCCGCGGATGCCCCGCTCGACCGCCTCGGACTTCAGTCGGCGATAGACCGGCTCCGACAGCTCAACCGTCGTGCGCATGCATGCATTCTAGCATGTGAGCCCTCATCGGCTGCCCGTGGCGGCGGTCGCCTAGCATGATCTGAACATGCGCGACTACCTGAAGGCGATCAACAGCCGCGTCGTCGTCTACGACGGCGGCATGGGCGCCACGCTCGAGCAGTTCGACCTGAGCAGCGAGGACTACGGCGGCCTCCCCGGCAAGTGCCACGAGGCGCTCGTCCTGAACCGTCCCGACGTGATCGAGGGCGTGCACAGCTCGATGGTCGAGGCCGGCGCCGAGGTGCTCGAGACCGACACGTTCCAGGCGTCGCGGATCAAGCTCGAGGAGTGGGGACTGGCCGACTACACGGTCGAGATCAACACCAAGGCGGCCGAAATCGCGCGCCGGGCCGCCGGCGAGGACCGCTATGTCGCCGGCTCGATCGGGCCGACCGGATACCTGCCCGCCTCCGAGGAGCCCTCGCTCGGGCAGATCCGCTTCGGCGAGCTGGTCGATGTCTTCTCCGAGCAGGCCGCGGGCCTGATCGACGGCGGCGTCGACCTGCTGATCATCGAGACCGCCCAGGACATACTCGAGGTCAAGGCCGCGATCTTCGGCGCACGGGCCGCGTTCGCGAGCACGGGCCGCACGCTGCCGATCCACACGTCGGTGTCGCTGCTCCCGAACGGCGGCAAGATGCTGCTCGGCACCGACATCTCGGCGCTGCTCTGCACGCTCGAGGCCCTCAACGTCGACGTCATCGGCCTGAACTGCTCGACCGGTCCCGAGGACATGCGCGACGCGATCCGCTTCCTCGGCGAGTTCTGCCCGGTGCCCGTCGCCTGCATCCCCAACGCCGGGTTGCCGCTGCAGGGACCCGACGGCGAGACGATCTTCCCCGAGCGGCCCGAGCCACTGGCCGAGGCGCTGAAGGAGTTCGTCGAGCGCTACGGCGTCGGCATCGTCGGCGGCTGCTGCGGCACGACGCCCGCGCACATTCAGGCGATCACCGAGCGCGTCGGCGGACGGCCGGTCGCGCCGCGCCCGGCTCGTCGCCCACCCCACGTCTCCTCGATGATCGCCGCCACGCCGCTCGTGCAGGAGCCGCGCCCGACGATGGTCGGCGAGCGCGTCAACTCGCAGGGCTCGCGCAAGGCCAAGGAGCTGCTGCTCGCCGACGACTACGACGGCCTGCTGCAGATCGCCGAGGACCAGGTCACCGGCGGCGCGCACGTGCTCGACCTGTGCGTCGCGCTGACCGAGCGCTCGGACGAGGACGAACAGATGCGCCTGCTGGCCAAGAAGGTCTCGCTCACCCAGGCCGCGCCGATCCAGATCGACTCGACCGAGCCGGAGGTGATCGAACGGACACTCGAGCAGATCCCCGGGCGGGCGATCGTCAACTCGGTCAACCTCGAGGCCGGACGCGCGAAGCTCGACCGCGTCGTGCCCCTCGCGCTCGCCCACGGCGCGGCGCTGATCGCGCTGACGATCGACGAGGTCGGGATGGCCAAGACCGCCGAGCGAAAGGTCGAGATCGCCAAGCGCATCCGCGACCTCTGCTGCGACGAGCACGGCCTGGACCCGGAGCTGTTGATCTTCGACTGCCTGACCTTCACGCTGACGACGGGCGATGAGGAGTGGCGTCCCTCGGCCGTCGAGACGATCGCGGGGATCCGCGCGATCAAGGCGGAGATCCCCCACGTGAAGACCTCGCTGGGGGTCTCCAACGTGTCCTTCGGCGTCTCGCCCGGCGCGCGTGCCGTCCTGAACTCGGTCTTCCTGCACCACTGCGTCGACGCGGGCCTCGACCTGGCGATGGTCAACCCGAACCACATCACGCCCTACTCGGAGATCTCAGACGCGGAGCGCGAGCTGGCCGACGACCTCGTCTTCAACCGCCGCGAGGACGCGCTCGAGCGCTTCATCGCCCACTTCGAGTCACAGGGCGAGCAGGAGGCTCAGAGCGCGGCCGACCCGACCGAGGGCATGGAGCCCGAGCAGGCGCTGCACTTCCACATCCTGCGCCGCCGCAAGGAGGGCGTCGAGGCCTGGATCGATCTGAGCGTCGAGAAGATCGGCGCGGTGGGAACGCTCAACGACGTGCTGCTGCCGGCGATGAAAGAGGTCGGCGACAAGTTCGGCGCCGGCGAACTGATCCTGCCGTTCGTGCTCCAGTCCGCCGAGGTGATGAAGAAGGCGGTCGCCCAGCTCGAGAAATACCTCGACAAGATCGAGGGCTACACGAAGGGCACGGTCGTGCTGGCGACGGTGTTCGGCGACGTGCACGACATCGGCAAGTCGCTCGTGAACACGATCCTCACCAACAACGGCTACACGGTGGTCGACCTCGGCAAGCAGGTCCCGATCCAGACGATCCTGGACGCCGCCGTCGAGCACCAGGCGACCGCGATCGGGCTGAGCGCGCTGCTCGTGTCCACCTCCAAGCAGATGCCCGCATGCATCCAGGAGCTGCACGCCAAGAAGCTCGACTACCCAGTGCTGATCGGCGGCGCGGCGATCAACCGCGCGTTCTCCTACCGCGCGCTGTATCCGGGCGGCAAGGAATCCGAGGACGTCTACGAGCCCGGCGTCTTCTACTGCAAGGACGCCTTCGAGGGCCTCGCCGTGATGGATCAGCTGATCGACTCCGATGCCCACGGCGCGCTCGTAGAGAAGCTGTTCGCGGGCGCCACGGCCTTTCGCGCGAAGGGAGAGGAGCCCGTCGAGGAGGTCAACCTCGCTGATGACTCCGTTCGCTCACCCGCGCGCACCGACGCGCCGGTGCCGACGCCTCCCTTCTGGGGCGTCAGGGAGATCGAGGTCGACCTCGACGAGCTCTACACCCATCTGGACACGCACGTGCTGTTCAAGCTGCACTGGGGCGGGCGCGGCGTCAAAGGAGAGGCGTGGCAGACGCTCCTGCGCGATGACTTCCGCCCCCGCCTGGAGCGGATGTGGCGCGAGCAGAGCTACCTGCACCCGCGCGCGCTGCTCGGCTTCTTCCCCTGCTACTCGCTCGGCAACGACATCGTCGTGCTCGACCCCGAGGACCCAGAGACGGAGCTCACGCGCTTCGTGTGCCCGCGCCAGCCCAAGGGCGAGCGCATCTGCCTCGCCGACTTCTTCCGCCCGGCCGTGGACGGCGCTCCTCCGGCAGAGCTGGACGTGATCGCGGTGCAGGCGGTGACGGTCGGCTCGGAGGTCACCGAGCTGATGGCCAAGCTGGAGGCCGACGGCGAGTTCGCCGAGCAGCTGTTCGTCCACGGCCTCGGCGTGCAGAGCGCCGAGGGCCTGGCCGAGTGGCTGCACCACCGCGTGCGCGAGATGCTCTCCGTCGAGGCCACGCAGGGGCGCCGCTACTCCTGGGGCTACCCGGCCGTGCCCGAGCAGTCGGAGCATCTGAAGGTCGAGAAGCTGCTCGGACTCGGGCAGATCGACATGACGATCACCGACGGCTACGCGCCCGAGCCGGAGCAGTCGACGCTCGCGCTCGTCGCCCACCACCCCCAGGCGATCTACTTCGGCACGCGCCAGGGCCGCCTGCTCGGAGACGGCTCACCCGATGATCTGATCCGCGGTTCGAGCCGCGACCCGTCGCTGTTCGGCGAGCTCGACGACTCAGACCCGCCGGACGGTGCGATCGACGCGCAGGACGAGCCCGCGATGGCGGGCGAGAACGCCTCTTAGCTCGACGGTCAGCGCGCGGCGGAGATCGTCGAGCGGACGATGCGCGCCTGGAGGAGCTGGGTGGCCGGACGCGGTCCGCGCAGCCTGGCCAGTTCGGCGCGGACGAGGCGGGTGTCGATCAGGCTCGGGCGCGATTCGGCCGTCACGCGATGCGAACCGACCGTCACGCGATCAGCGCAACGACACCCATCGCCGTAGTCTGCTTCCAGCAGCGTCCACCCTGAGTTGCGCACGGCTCGGACATCGGCCGCCGTCCAGGGCGACTTGAGGCGTGCAAGCCGGTGCGTCTACTGGTCTTCGCGCGGCGGCAGGCGGAACAGGATGCGCTTGACCTCCGCGGCCGATCCACCGCCCAATCGCAGCGCCGTCTGGAAGCCCTCCCCGCCCAGGTCGCCCGCGTCCAGGGCGCGGCGCAGCTCGTTCAGCGCCGTGAGATCCTCCTCGCGCACCTGGTCGCGTGCTATCTCGAGCAGGATCAGGTGGCGCGGGCGCTTCGCGGCCGCGGCCGTGCGCAGGAACGGCTCGCGCTCAGCTGGATCGAGGCCGTCCACGGCGAGGACGACCGTCTCGCGGTTCTCGATGCGCTTGGACACGGCCGCCAGCAGCAGGTCCTGCGCGCGCGCGGGCATCTCCTCGTCCGGCACGCGTCCGGCGAGCAGGGCGCGAACCTTGCCGAGCGACAGCAGCGAGGCGCGGTCCTCGATCAGGCGGTCCAGGAACCCGTCGCGCTCGGCCGCGGAGGCCGAGGCGACCACGAGCAGGCTTCCAGGCGAGTAGCGAAGGCGGTCGGCCGGCGAGAGCACACGGCAGTGAACCGTGAGGTCGGCGGGCCTGGGGGGCGCGCCGTCGCGGCGCGGACGGTCCGAGGACCAGCCGGTCCGCTCGTCCGCTGAGATCTTGACGCTGCGCCCGGGAGGTCGTGTGGCCATACCCCCATCATGCCCGAACGGACGCCCACACCTCCCCACCCCCGCCCGCCGGCGTCTCGACGGGGGGCTCGCGGGAGGCGATCAGCGCGAGCTTGGCCGTGCGATCGAGCGTCTTGATCCGCGCCTCCTCGCGCATGGCCGAGGACCGGTCTGCCATCGGAATGGCCAGCGCGAGCTCGACCGGGCGGCGACTGGCGGTGTACCTGCTGCCCTTGCCCGCCCGGTGACGCGCCAGCCGCCGCTCCACGTCGGTGCTCCAGCCGGTGTAGAGCGAGCCGTCGGCGCAGCGCAGCATGTAGACCCAGGCCTCGGACACGCTCGATCCATACGCCGCGCAGGCGCCCATGCCTGCTCGCCCCATCTACGGTTCGGCGGTGGCGG
>JADGPK010000139.1 GCA_017882445.1 Solirubrobacteraceae bacterium | reverse complement strand
ATTCCAGAAGGCCTCGTTGAACGCCTCTCGCAGGCGCTCCGCCTCGACGCGCAGACGGACCGCTGTGTCTGGCGCTCCGAACGCGTCATAGACGGCGGCGATCGCTGCCTTTGCGCGATACACATAGCCCTGGATCTCGACGAGCGCGATCGGACCCTCGGCGAGGCTGCCGTCGGCATGCACCACCGAGTCGTGGGAGTCCTTCCACCCCTGGTTGCGCAGCCCGCCGGGCGAGCGGCGCTCGTACTCGATGAACCCGTCGCCGTCCAAGTCCCCGAACTCGTCGATCCAGCCCAGCGCGGCGTCGAGCGCGGGACGCAGCGCGCGCAGCGCCTCGAGGTCTCCCGTCCACGCGTAGTAGTCGGCCGCGCACATCAGGAAGAGCGGGGTTGCATCCGCTGTTCCGTAGTAGGGCGTGTGGGGCACGATCCCCGCTCCCGCCAGCTCACCGACGCGCAGCTCGTGGAGGATCTTGCCCGGCTCGGCGTCGCGCCAGGGGTCGTCCTGCCTGGCCTGAAGCTTCGCCAGCACGCGGAGTGCGTCGCGTCCCAGGTCGGGATTCAGCAGCAGTGCCTCCGTCGCGGTGACGAGAGCGTCGCGACCGAACGGCGCGACATACCAGGGAATCCCCGCGGAGACGATCCGCCCGCCCGGCGCAGGCATGACCAGCGCCCGCAGGTCTCGCTCCGATATCGCCGTCAGCCCGTCAAACAGGGCGTTGTCAGTGGTGACACGTGTGCAGCGCGACGTCCACTCCGAGCTCACCTGCGCGAGCTCGGCCGCCGCCGTTTCGATGCGTCGCCGTGGACGGCGACGGCCACCGAGCGAAGGCTCAGCCGTCATCAGCACCGTCACCGGCACCCCAGGCTCCAGCGCCACCTCCCAGTGCACCCGCACACAGTCCGCGTCCAGCTCAACCTCGGCGGGCTGGGGATCAAGCTCGATGACCGCCTCACGGAACACCTCGTCCTCGCCGACATAGGCCAGCACGAGCCCGCGCTCGAGCCGCTTGGGAGCGAGCGTGTGCCCCCGCGCCGCGCGGCGCGGCCCGCCGCGCACCTCGAAGATATCGGCGAAGTCCGCGGCGAGAGCCAGCGAGACACGGGTGCTCACCGCATCGCGCAGGAAGTTGAGGACGCGCACGCGGTAGTACAGCCGGCCCGAGGCGATCATCAGCTCTCGGCTGATACTCAGCGACTGCTGCGGCACCGGAGGCAGCCCCTCACGTCGCAGGCCCGCGTTCGTCGAGTCGACGATCGCGTGGCCGTCGACGGCTACAAAGGAGAGCGCCACCGGTGGAGAGTCGCCGACCTCGAAGCGGATCTCCGACAGGTAGCGCGTGTCATGCGCGTAGAAGCCCTCGCCTGACACCTTGGCCGCCGCCACGTCCCCGTCGGTACGTGCGCACAGGAAGAGCTCGCCGTCCTTGATCACGAGCAGCTCCTCGCGCGCCTCCGTCGGGATCGCCGGCGCGCCCCGGCGCTCAACCGGGCCAGCGCGGCCGAGGACCTCGAACTGCTCCCCTCGGGGACTGACCATGGACTGCTCGCCCACCGGAGCCGCCGTGGCACCATCCCGCCGACGCGATCGGCGGCGACCACCCTTCGGGCCGGCTGATTCGTCCTGGGTCACTCTGACGCCCCGCTCATGACTGCGGTCGATCGTACGCTCTCGGCGCGGCGGCTCGAGCCGTGCGTTCGCCGGGACCCGCCGACGCCCCGGTCGGTTCCGTAGGTTCCCGCCCCGGACTCGCGGCCGTTTGCGGATGCCCACGCTGCAGCCAGAGCGTAGGTTGCGCGATGACGCTGAAGAACGCGCTGGTACATGACGCCTTCCGCCCATCAGACGCTGACGACTCTTCCTCGTGCCGAGCGGAGGGCGCTGAGGATCGCCGTGCTCGCCCCCCCGTGGATCCCGGTACCGCCGCCGGCGTACGGCGGGATCGAGGCGGTGGTCGCGCTCCTCTGCGAGGAGCTCGTGATGCGAGGTCATGAGGTGACGCTGTTCGCCGCCCCCGGCTCGCACTCCTCGGCACGCGTGTGCTCGCCGCTCGAGGACGCCCACTCCGAGGAGATCGGCTCGTCGCTGTATGAGTCAGATCACGTTGGAGCGACGTATGACGCCATCGATCGTGCTGGCAGGGAGGGTCGGCCGTTCGATCTCGTGCACGATCACTCGGGCTTTACCGCTGTCGCGATGGCAAGCCGTTTGTCGGTGCCCGTGGTGCACACGCTGCACGCCCCGTTCGATGATGAGACGCGCCCGTTCTACGCGCGCCACGGCCACAAGGCCCGCCTCGTCGGCATCAGCGCCTTCCAGCTCGAGCACGCGCCGCCCGGCGTAACCGTTGTGGGCTCCGTACCGAACCCGATTCGTGTCGTGGACTGGCCGTTTCAGGTGGAGAAGGACGACTACTTGCTGTGGATGGGGCGGATGGATCCAACGAAGGGCGCCCACCGCGCCATCGCGGCCGCGCGAGCGGCTGGCGTCCGGCTCGTGCTCGCGGGACCGGTACAGCCCGGTCAGGAGGCCTACTTCCGTGAGGAGATCGAGCCACACCTCGACGGCCAGAGCGTGGTCTTCCTCGGCGAGGTCGGCGGGATGCACCGCAAGGAACTCTTCGCACGCGCGAAGGCGTTCCTGATGCCCATCCGCTGGCCGGAGCCGTTCGGGATGGTGATGGTCGAGGCGCTCGCCTGCGGAACGCCCGTGATCGCCTTCCCCGAAGCTGCCGCCGCAGAGATCGTGATCGACGGCGAGAACGGCTTCCACGTCGCCGATGAGTCGGCCATGGCCGAAGCGGTCGGCTGTATCGACACGGTCGACCCGGCGCGCTGTCGCGAAAGCGTCGCCTCGCGGTACGACGCGAAGATCGTCACCGAAGGCTACGAGGCTGTGTACGACCGCACGATCCGGACGGCCGTGAGCGGGATCCCCCGCTTTGCTCAGCGTGGCCAGCCGGTGTCGCGGGGCGACGCAGCGAGCCAGGCCCGGCGTCGGTCTCCCCTGGTGTCGACCCTTCAACCAATGGCCTGAGTGGCGATGGCGATGTCGACGGACGCCCCCGACGCCCCGCCGGCAACGCACGACCGGACGTGGGCTCGGCGGGAAGCGGCAGCGGCGATGCGACGTGCGGCAGTCTCGCTCCGGGTCGAGCCAGCCGCCCTGAGCGTCGCTGCCCACCGGGTGTTCCGCGATCGGGAGCACGACCCGGGCTTGCCCTCCCCGCTCGCGATCAGCGCTCTGTTCGTCGGCTGGCAGCGCGCGTGCGAGCACGTCGCGGCATTCGCAGGAGACGAGGTCGCAGTCGAGGCCGAGGTTACGCGGACGCTGTACGGCGACCCGTCCCGCCGCCAGCGTGCGCATGGCACGTGTGTCACCTCGGGGCGAAAGCGGGTGTCTGGCGGCCCATCCGGGCGGATCGCGCGCTGATGGCCGCGCCGGCTCGCGCTTTCGACATGCCCCTTGGAGCGGCCACCCCACGGGTCGCCGCTACGATCGCCGCCAGGGTCTGCGCAGACGCCCCGCCAGCCGCCTGCGGGCCTTGCGGCGTCTGAGCTTCAGCGGCTCGACGATGCCGAGCAGGCGTGTCTCGGCCCTCGCCCTGCGACGAGCCAGCAGGCCACCACCGAGGCCGATCGCCGCAAGCGCGGCGAGAATCAGGCCGGGACGCGCCAGCTCTCGGGCATACTCACCCTGAACGGCCGGCCACAGCTCGCGGTCGACCAGCTCGCTGAGCGCGTCAGCGCGATCTGAGAACGCCGCCGGGTCAATCGCCGGAAGGAACGCGACCTGCACCCGTCGGGGCCTGGGCAGCGGCCCGAGCCACAGCCGCTGCGTGCCTGCGATAGCGGCGGGGACTATGGGCGCGCCGGTCGTCAGAGCCAGCCTCCCGGCACCATGGTGTGGAGAGCCGAGGGCGTGGGGATCCTGCACCCTGGTGCCCTCGGGAAAGACGACGAGCACCCCGCCCTGCTCGAGGATCACCCTTGCGGTCTCCAGCGCCTCGGCATCCGCCTCGCCCCGGACCACGGGGAAGGCCCCCAGGCGAAGAAACAGCCAGCCGAGCGGGCCCTTGAACAGCTCTGCCTTCGCCATGTAGCGCAGGTGGCGGCGCGTGGCGATGCCCACAAAGAACGCATCGAGGAAACTCTTGTGGTTCGGCGCGACGATCGC
>JADGPK010000138.1 GCA_017882445.1 Solirubrobacteraceae bacterium | reverse complement strand
ACGTCGAAGCCGGTGCCGTTGTCGGTGATCTGCAGCTCGATGCTCATCGGGCGTCCGGTTACCGAGACGCTGACCTCGGAGGCCTGGCTGTGCTCGCGCACGTTGCTCAGCGTCTCGCGAACGATGCTCAGCAGCGCCATCTGCTGGGAGTCGGTGAGGTCCTTGAGGTCTCCCTCGATCTCGAGCGCGGGCTCGACGCCGCTGCGCGCCGCGAAGGCGCGCGTCATCTCGCTGAGCGCCTCAGGGATCGACTGGTGTCCCGTGAGGGGCGACTGCAGCGAGGCGGAGATCAGTCGCAGGTTGGAGTCGAGCGCCAGCAGCTGCGCTTCGACGTCGTCCACGCGCCCGAGCATGATGCTCCTGACGTCGGGCATGAGCACGTCATTCAACTGGCGGCGCAGCATGTGCACGTCCTCGCCCAGCAGCGCGAGGTCCTGTAGCGGGCCGTCGTGGATGTCGAACCCTAGGCGTGTGAGCCGCCGTTCGTGGGTCTGTGCGAGCGTGTGCTCGGCGTTGACGTTGCGGCTGATCAGCCTCTCGCGCTCGAGGATCGCCCCCAAGCATGGGATGGCGTGCTCGAGCACCGTCAAGCAACGCTCGCGCCGGCCGCGCTGAGGCCGTCCGATCAGCGCTGCGGCGTGCTCCTCCCAGCGCTTGACCGTGAAGCCCGCCAGCGCATTGCGCTCGGCCATCGGCGCCTTCCCGCCCAGCAGCCCGCGCGCGAGCTCCTGCCCGCCCGCGCCCGCCCGCCCCTCGCCGATGCGGCTGACGATCTTGGCGGCGCCGCTCTCGTCGGTCATCCACAGCGCGACTTCGTGCAGCGGAGCGAACGCCATCAGCAGCCCGAGCTGCACTTCGATCGCCACCTTCGGCGGGAAGCCGAGCAGCGAGGGATTGCGTAGCACATTGCGGGCGAGCGCGTCCTGAGAGACCCCGGCCGCGTCAGCGAGCTGCGCGATCAGCTCCATCGCCGGCTCGCGGTGGGCCGCGAGCTCGATCGCCAGCGCGGCGAGCAGATCGGCGGCGTAGAAGAGCAGCGCCATCTGGACGTCCTGAGGGCGACGCTCCTCACCCTCCCTGCCAAGCACCGCGAGCGCCCGCCGGCGTGCGCTCGCGTGCATCTCCGCTACGTCCGGGGCCCCGGGCAGCGGGTTGGCGGCGAAAACCGACTCAAGGCGATCGAGCGACTCCGTGGCAGCCACGGCTCTCTTCGAGTTGACGGACGAAAAGGACGCCTTTCCAACAGTCATGTCTCCGGCGGAGAGGCGCGTCATGTGTCACCGGATAGTACGTAGTCTCAATGGAGCCTGTCAGATTGCATAATTTCGTTCATCGGCTTCGGACAGCAAGCCGAGACCGCGCACCGGCTGGAGGCGGACGCGGGGCTGTACGCTCAGGAGCGGGCTATCCGGAGCTGGATCAGGAGCGGCGGGCGCTCACGAGGGCCCCCCGTTGACCGTGCGCTCGAACAGCGGTCGGCGATCCGCCCGTCCTGCATGGGCCTGCTCGACCGCCGTGAAGAGCGCGTCGAAGGAGTCCCACTTGGGGACCGTCTGCAGGTTGTGCAGGCCGTGCTCAGGCCGGTTGTCCACGACCACGATTCCAACCGGACGGCTGAGCGCCTGTACCGCGGCCGCCATGCGCGCCGCCGCCGCCAGCGAGCGCTCGGCGTCGATCAAAACCACCTCGGTGCGGTTGCGATCGACGCGCTCGGCCAGGGCGCCCGTGCCCTCCCCGAGCGACACCGCGCAGCCACGGCGCGTGAACAGCAGCGAGGCGACCTCGCGAAAGCGCCGGTCGCTCGAGACCACCATCACGTGCATCGAACGCTCGCGCTGCCCCTCGATCTCGGACGGCTGCGCCTCGGTTGGCTTGCCCTGTGCGAGCGCCAGCGCCCTGCGCGTGGCTCTCTGCCTGGCGAGCATGGCGCTCGTGTGATCTCCCTCCAGCTCCTCGCTGCCGCGGTGCGTGGCCTGCATGCTCGCAAGAGGCTCGACCAGCGTCAGCCGGTCGCCCACGCGCACGCCGACGCGCGCGACTTCGCCCGCGGGCAGCTCAAGCACCGAGCGCGCGTCACGCTGGAATGCGACCCGCCACGGCTTGAGGCGCTCGACGATGCGCAGCACCTGCAGGTCCTTGTCGAGGAACACCGCGTCGATCGCAAAGCGCATGAAGGACGTGTGGATCGAGGGCGCCGGCGTCAGCAGCAGCCCCTGGCCGACGGGCAGCTCGCGCCGTCCGAGCAGCCCGCGCAGGCGCGAGAACGGGTTATCGGCCAACACGACCTGCTCGCAGGCGGTGTTGGATCGCGTGGCGTTCTCGATGCGGTTTGCGCGGGCTTTCACGACTGATACAGAGTCTCGAAGCCGCGCGCGCGAGACACACCCCACCTTGGTCTAGGGTGGGCCTAGCGTTTTGTCTCTCTATGCGAGGTTCGACATCGTGCGTTCCGTCGTCCACCGCGAGGATGTCTGTCTGCTCGGCGGTCAGCATCGTGGAACGTGGATGCCCGCCGGCGGCCTAAATTATGCGTGCGAGCTCGGTCCTCAGACGACTTCGATCGGCGTGCCGAGCGGTATGAGATGCCAGAGGCGGGTGATGTCGGCGTTGTGCAGACGCACACAGCCGTGGGAGGGGCGACCCGGGATCAGCTGCGGTTCGTCGGTTCCGTGGATCCCGACGACGCCGCCGCCGGGCCATTCGGTGAGCGCGGGGGCGTAGGCGCTCGTTCCGAGCGCGTAGGGGCCGTACAGCGGACTGCCTATCGCCGTCAGCTTCTCGCGCACGTAGAAGTGACCGGCCGGGGTGGGCAGGCTGGGGCGCCCGACGCCCACCGGCGCGCTCCAGATGGGGCGGCCGTCGCGAAACAGCGTGACGCGAAAAGTCTCGCGGTCGATGCGCAGGTAGTCGTGGACGACGTGCAGTTCGCCGAGCGCGCTCGCCGGCACCCACCCCGTGACGCCGTTGGGGCGCCCGGGCAGCGCCACTTGAATCCACGATCGGTTTCCCGCGTTGTAAGAGCGCAGCGCCATATACACTTCGGCTTGGCCGTCCTCGGTCAGGAAGCGCAGGTGACCGACGACGCGCGAATGCGCCGAGTGCGATGCGTGCGCCGCGGCCGCGGCTTGGGGATATGCCCAGCGTGAAAGCGTCTTCAGGTTGGAGAGGATCGCCACGGTGGCGCCGGGTGATCCACTTACCGGCGTCGTGGCGGCCGTGATCGTTTCACCCTGAGCGATCCCGGGCGCGAGCATGACCCCCGCCGTAACAAGAGCGAACGCCGAGCAGGAGCGAGCCATCCGGCGAAGGGCGCTGGGGCTGAACTTGGTCACGAGATCGAGCACTGGCACAACCGTAGCGGCTGTATCCCTCAGGACGAGACGACGACCCCGAAGTCCTGCGTGTACGTGGCGCCGGGCTGCCCGTTCGCGTATTGGGCCGGCGCGGCCGCGGCCACGCCGATGCCGCTGTCGCGGAAGTCGCCGTTGAGGATGTTCGCGCGATGCCCGGGCGAGTTCATCCAGCCGTTCACGGCCGCATTCGGCGTCGCGAGGCTCAGGGTTCCGCACTCGATGTTCTCGCCGAGCTCGTAGGACCAGCCCGACGGCACGTAGCCCGCCGCGGTGATCCGAGTGTCGAACGCCTCTCCCGATGGGGTCGTGTGGTCGAAGTAGTTGCCGCTGACCATGTCCGCGGAATGGCTTTGGGCGGCGCCGTCGAGCTTGCCGTTGTCGCTCAACGGCTGCTCGCCGTTCTGCGCCCGTATCTTGTTGACGAGACAGAGCGTGGCGGCTCGAATCTGGGCGATGTTCGAGGCCGTCGGCGTCAGTTCGGTGTCGGGGCACGGTCCGCTCGGCACGGCGGGCACCGCGGCCCGCGTCGTGGGCGACGAGGCTGTCGCATGGACGGTTCGGCGGGGATGCGCCGACCGGCGCTTAGCCTTCGCCGCCTTGGCGCAACGCGCGCCGTGGGCTTGTGTGCGGTGGGCGTGGGCTCGTGCGCGGTGGGCTCGCCGGAGGCGCCGCGTGCAGGGACTGCCGTGACGGAGCGCGTAGTGCGCCACGGGGTGCTTGGCGCGTCGAGCGTCCGCCGTGCTCGCGAGGGCGCCGGCAAGCAGGAGGGCGCCCGCGGCGAGGATCGCGGTGACGAGCCTGAGATGGATGTGTGCGTGCGAGTTCGCCATGGCGGCGGTTGTGA
>JADGPK010000137.1 GCA_017882445.1 Solirubrobacteraceae bacterium | reverse complement strand
TGGGTGCACAACCTGGAGGAGAACTGGGACGAGGCGGTCCGCATCGCCGGCGCGGGGCGGGCGCGGGTGTGGCGGCTCTACATGGCCGGCGCAGCTGAAGACTTCGCCCACAACAAGCTCACGGTGGATCAAGTGCTCGCCGTGCGACCGGATGCAGGCGGCAACTCGGACATGCCCCTGACTCGCGCAGCCCTGCTCGGCTGATGCGGGGCGCAAACCGCCGGCCGCCGCATGCCGCCACCGGGGCGTTGCGGGTGGCCACGCCCCACCGGAACCTGACGACTCGCGGGTGAGGCCGTCGCGGCGAGCTGGCCCTCGCCGCACAGGTTCAGGTGACCTCACCTGCCTCCACAAATGCGCCGTGTGCAGCCTGAGGGGTTCGCAAATACGCGACACGTTCGCCAGAGCACCTTCGTCGAGCAAGCATCGCAAGGTCTTGGTCCGTCCCCTCTCCCTGGAGCGCCCATGCTGTTGTCGCTAGTCTACTTCGCCGTGCGCCGCCTGTTGCGTCTCCTTGCCGGAGGCGGCAAGCCTGATGATGCCGCCGCGCGTGAGATCGAGATCCTCGTCCTGCGTCATCAGCTGCGCGTGCTTGCCAGAGGCAAGCGCATGCCACTGCGGCATCGTGATCGCGTCCTGCTGGCAGCAGCCAGCGGACTTCTGGGACGGGAGCGCTGGCGCTCGTTCCCCGTCTCACCGCAGACGTTGCTGCGTTGGCATCGCGAGTTGGTGCGACGCAAATGGACCTACCGACGTAGGCGTCGAGCTGGCCGGCCGAGAATCGGCGGCGAGACAGCCGCGCTGATCCTCCGCTTGGCGAAGGAGAACCCGCGCTGGGGGTATCGCCGCATCCAGGGTGAGCTGCGCAAGCTCGGCGTCACGGTCTCGGCGACGGCGATTCGCTCGCTACTGCGGCGCCGAGGCTTTGAGCCCGCCCCACGGCGCGAGGGACCCTCGTGGAGGGAGTTCCTGGCCTGCCAGGCCAGCGGCATCCTGGCCTGCGACTTCTTCACCGTGGAGACGATCTGGCTGAGAACACTCTACGTGCTGTTCTTCATCGAGCTGTCCACAAGGAGAGTGCATCTGGCGGGCGTTTCCGCCCACCCCTGTTCGTCCTGGGTGACCCAACAGGCGCGCAACCTGTGCTTCGAGCTGGATGCGCGCGAGACGCCGGTCCGCTTCCTGATCCGCGATCGTGACGCCAAGTTCAGTGGCCCGTTCGATGAGGTGTTTCGCACCGAGGGCGTGCGCGTCATCCGCACGCCGATCCGTTCTCCCAAGGCGAACGCCTTCGCCGAGCGCTTCGTGAAGACGGCGCGGCGGGAGTGTCTGGATCACCTCCTGATCTTCGGGCAGCGTCATTTGCAGTGGGTCCTCAGAGAGTACATGAGGCACTACAACGCGGAACGTCCGCACCGCGGCCTCGCGCTTGAGACGCCTGAGCCGGGCGCCGCCCTGCGCCGAGGCGATGGCACAGTCGTCCGCGTCGATCGACTCGGCGGGCTGATCCATGAATATCGCCGAATTGCAGCGTGAATCGGGATAAACGAACCCCTCACGGTGACCTTCAATCCCACCTTGGCGTTGAAGCGCCCGATCGGCCCGGGGCCATGCAGTTGGGCGACGGCGGCGGCGACCGTGGGTGGCCCCGCTTCCTTGCGTTTCTCCGCGTGTGGGTGCGGGACGTAATCGAAAATGCCGGACATGGGTTTCCCTCCAGCCTCGGTCGAGCCGCGCAGATGTCGGACGTCGCTTGTTGTTCGCTCCCTGCACCGAGAAAGCCTGCTCAAGGCTGTCCGCGGGGGGAGCAGACCACGCAGCCGGGGCGCAGAAGGCCATGGCCATCCGTTCCGAGACTGCCCCGGGCAAGCCTGCCGTCAAGCGAGCATGCGGTTCAGACGGGGCGCTTCCTTGCCGCTTCGCCCGTGCTTGGGGGCTCGCTCAGCGATGCAGACACGCGGGCCACGATCACGTCCGTGCGTGAGCGCAGCGCCTGCGACAGCACGTGGTCGAGTTGGTTGTGCAGGACCCAGTGCCACGGCCGGTCCGGGATCACGAAGGGGATGAGGACCACGATTTGGTCCGTGCGCTCAAGCCGCAGCCGGTCGATGAACTCGACGATCGGCTGCACGACCGACGAATAGGGCGTGTGCAGGACCCGCAGAGGCACCCCGGGGTGCCAGCGCCGCCATGCCCGCTCGAGGTCCGCGACCCTGGGGCCGTGCCCGAGGGCGGCGCCGAGTTCCCCGGCGCGTCCCGCCTGCGGCACTTCGGCTTCCTCCTCATCGAAGGCAACGGTGACGGCGATGACCTCCCGTCCCAGCGACTCGGCTTCGGAGATCGCCTGCGCGGTCAGGCGCGAGACGTCGGCCACGGGCACGATCACCAGCGTCGGTCTGCCGTGCGGGGCGGCGGGGATCTCACCCAGGGCGAGCAGATCCTTCTCCCGACCGTAGTAGGCGCCGATGCGTGTGAAGAGCAGGATGAAGAGCGGTATCGCGATGACCACGACCCAGGCCCCACTGGTGAACTTGGTGGCCAGGAAGATGACTGTGCAGGCGCCGGTGACGACGGCGCCGACAGCGTTCAGCGTCGCCCGCCGCCGCCAGCCGGCTTGGCGAGTGCGCCGCCAATGCACTACAAGACCGGCCTGGGAGAGCGTGAACCCGATGAAGACGCCGATGGCAAACAGCGGGATCAGGGCGTTGGTGTTGCCATTGACGGCGATCAGCAGCGCACCGGCCATGATCGTCAGCGCCCAGATGCCGTTGCCGAAGACGAGGCGGTCTCCGCGCAGCGCGAAGAGGTGCGGCAGGTAGTTGTCGCGAGCCAGGAGGCTGCCGAGAACGGGCAGCCCGCCGAAGGAGGTATTGGCGGCCAGCGCCAGTGTCACCGTGATGGTCACCGACATCGCGTAGTAGGCCCAGCCGCGCCCCACCGACGCGGCGATCACCTGACTGAGCACTGTCTGACCCACGCGCGGCTCGATGTGGAAGCGCTCGACCAGCACGGCGATGCCCAGCAGCATCGCGCCGAGGAAGACGCCGAGGAGTAGCTCGGTGCGCTTGGCGCGCGCCACCCTCGGCTTCTTGAAGAGCGGGACACCGTTGGCGATGGCCTCCACCCCGGTCAGAGCGCTGCAGCCGGAGGCAAAGGCGCGCAACACGAGGAACACGCCGAGGGTCTCGAGGCCGGTGGTGGCCACGATCGGCCGGCCCGGCTGCGGCACATGCGCCGCCAGCGGATGCACGAGGCCCACGGCCAGGACGGCGAGAAGCCCGACGATGAACAGCACGGTGGGAAGCAGGAACGCCCGGGCGCCCTCGGCCACACCCCGCAGGTTGAGAATCGTGATGAGGGCAAGGATCCCAAGACAGAGTGGCACGGTGAGCGGTCTCAGGCCGGGGAAGGCGGAGGTCAAGGCGGCGACGCCCGCGGCGATCGACACTGCGACGGTCAGCGTGTAGTCGACGATGAGCGCGGCGCCGGCGAGCAGGCTCACGCCGCGCGGGAAGTTGTCCTTGGTGACCGCGTAGGCGCCGCCGCCGCCCGGGTAGGCGCCGATCACCTGGCGATACGAGACGACCAGAATCGCCAGCAGCACCACGATGGCGACGGTAATCGGCAGCATCGCCCCCAGGACGGCGACTCCCGCCCCGGCGAGGACGATGAGGATCGCCTCAGGCCCGTAGGCGACCGAGGTCAATGCGTCGAGGGAGAGAGCCGAAAGGCCCTCGACGGAGCCGATCTCCTCCTTGGACGATTCCGCGAAGCGCAGCGGCCGACCGATGAGCACGCGCCACACAGAAGACGGAATGCTGCGTGGCGCAGAAGATGGCGGTGCGTGCGGACTGCGGTCGCGTCCGCGTCGGGGGGGACGTTGAGCCGGCTGTCCGGCTGGCTGGTCATTCAAAGGGACTGCACCTCGGCGCATCGTGTGCGGTCATGCCGACCCCTGCAGCATTCCCCGCTGCTTCGCGGCACGCATCGCGGGACTGCCACAGTAATCGGGCTCTGGAGGCCGCCCCTACCCCCCCAAAGGCTCTGCGATGCAGGCCGGCAATGCTTGCTGCCGGCGAACGCGACGGCCACCTTGCCTCTGAGGGTATATGGCGTCTTCACGGAGGTGGCCGATGCCCGTCTACCTCGTCCGCAGAGAGTGTAAGCACAAGTACAGCCTGGCCATGTGCGCACCCCTGCAAAACCCTTCTGCC